>JBEEGK010000171.1:0-3643 GCA_041166845.1 Acidobacteriaceae bacterium | reverse complement strand
AAATTCTTGTCATCCGCAGGAAACTCTGGTTCACGCACAGGGCGAACCGGCAAGTCGAAGGATCCCTACCACCAAGGGGAGCCAGACTTCTAAGCGCTGGCTTTGTCCGTCAAAGGCAAAGCATCTTCTTCACTTTTCGCAGTGTCCAATTCCAACTGTTCCTGTCCGCTGAGCACTGTCACGCGTCCGCGATATGTTTTCAGATGCTTCTGCGCCGTCTCGAATGCTTCCTGCGCCTTATTCAAGCTCTTGCCAACGTTGTCGAACTGGTTCTGGAAAAAGTCGAAAGACTTCTGCGCCTTGGCCAATTCCAGCCGGCTTTTTTCGAAGCGGCTGGCCACCTCATACCACTTATGGACCAGAGCAATGGTCTGCAGGGTCATCAGCAAAGTATTCGGAGAAACAGGGAAGACATGCTGCTGGTTGAGCCAATCCGCCAGATCGCGATTGCGGACGGCTTCCATGTATAGCGTCTCGCTGGGCAAATACATCAGTGCGATGTCTGTCGTTCCGTGTTCCGGCTGGATGTAGGTTTTTATGCGCTTCGCTTCCACTTTCATTACGCGTACAAACTCATGGCGCGCATCTTCTATCTCGCTCTCGACGTTGCTCTCAAATAACGCCAGCACCTGTTCGCGGGGAAACTTCGCATCAATCGGCAGGCGCCGGTCGGGAAATTGAATGATGGCATCCGCGCGTCCGCCACCTGTCGGCAGCGCCGCCTGAATTTCGAACATGTGTGCGGGAAGGAAATCTGCCAGCAGGCGTTCAAGACTGGCCTCGCCAAACTGTCCGCGCAGGTGCGGTAGCTTTAGAAGATTATTTAAGTCATTAATGGAATGCCCAATAGCTCCGACCTCGCGCAACTGTTCTTCGGCGGCCTTCAGATGTTGCTGCACTTTCTCAAAGTGGGCGAAACCCTCCTTAATATTTTGGTCGAGTTTCTGCTGGACCTGGTCGGTGATGGCCATCAACTTCGCGTCTACGCTGTCGCGGATGGAGTCCAGGCTCTGCACCGTTTTCTGGTTGAGGCTGTCGAATGCGTTCTTTAGCTGCGAGGTCGTCAGCGCCAGGGAGTTTGTTAGTTCGGTGCGAGCGCCCGTCAGTCCCTCGGTCTGTTCGCGGCGGCCGGCCTTCATCTGGTCTTCGACCGCGCTTCGGATTCCCGAGAAGCCATCGCCTAAGCGATCCGAAACTTGTTGCCGGAGGTCACCTTTGGTCTGCTCCAACCGAGTAGCCATGTCCGCCGTTGCCGACGCAAACTGGCGAGACAAGGTCTGATGAAGCGACTCGGCCTGGCTTGCAAGTCGTGTTAATGCTTCAGCTTGCGAGGCTGAGTTCGAGACGCGCTGAAACACAAAAACGGCAAGCACCAGAAGTACTAGATTCAATACGATGAGGAAGCCCAGCAAAAGTGTGCCCATTGTAATGGTGGTTGCTTAGATTTTAGAGTGTATCGTTCTTTGAAACAAAGTATTAAGTTCAACTCCCGGGTTTGAAACGTGGGCAAGGGCAAACATGTTTCGAACTCTAGCTATTGCACTGGCACTGGTATTGGTTGGTAGCGCGCCGCCCGCGGAAGCCCAAGAGCCTCCGCAGCCGCGGAGTGTCCCGGTGTCCATCTCGAAGCTTCCTGCGACGAAAGGCATAACTTATGACGCGGATGCCGAGCGCCAATTACTGTTGATGGCGAATCAGGCTCGCGCCAAAGCCGGACTACCTCCGCTCGAGAGTGACGAAGGGCTGACGCAGGCCGCCAGGGCCCACGGCGAGCTAATGGCTACGCGCCAGCAGCTTTCTCATCAGTTTGACCATGAGCTCTATCTGACCCAGAGAATAGCTGCCACATCCGCGTTGCATCTGGATTCTGCGGGAGAAAACGTCGCCTTCGGGGGAGATGTGCAACAGGTCGAGGCGGGATTGATGCACTCGCCTCATCATCGGGAAAATCTATTGAATGCCAGTTATAACGTCGCCGGATTTGGCGTCGTCCGCAGCGAATACGCGCTCTACGTAGTTCAAGATTTTGGACATAGTCTGCGAAGCGTCTCCGCAGACGAGTCCACAGATCTGATCGCGGACTCGATCGAAAAGGCGCGACAGTCGGCTAAATTACCTGTGCTGCAACGTCAATCCGACGGGACCGCAGCCAGTACCGCCTGCAAAATGGCACATGCAGATTCGCTGAACGTCCCAACGCTGCCCGGACAATACATTCTCCGCTACACCACCATGCAGCTTGACGTTTTACCTTCGCCCGGCATTAAGGCAATAGACGATTCACGAATACACGCATTCTCCGCTGGAACCTGCTACGGTCGAACGTCCACTTATCCCAACGGAGTTTATTGGGTGGCGCTGCTGCTTTACTTTTAATTGTTCCTCAGTTGCAGCAACGGCCGAAAAACCATGATGGACTCGTCTGGCTTGCTGGAAGCCGCTTCTATTGCGTTGTGCTAACCTTCTCGCAAGGATATTGAACCCTTCCATCGTGGAGCCCACCCCGCAAATTCGCATCGGCACCGCCGGCTGGTCTTATAAAGACTGGGAGGGAATTTTCTATCCGTCCGGCATGCAGCGAAAGCGTCTGCATCCTTTGGAATTCGTCGCGCAATGTTTTGACGTAGTGGAAATCAACACGTCTTTCTACGGGCATCTGAAGCCGGAACTGGTTGCACTGTGGGCACGGAAAGTTCAGGCCGTTAATCCCAAGTTTGTGTTCACGGCGAAACTGCATCGCTCGTTCACGCACTCGTCTATGGCAGGACTGGAGCCGACTTCAGCCGCAACTATTAATCCCAACGACGAAGATGAAAGATTGGCGCGCGAAGGATTGGATAAGCTCGCGGCTACGGGAAAATTTGGCTCTCTGCTGATTCAATTTCCGGCGTCGTTCAAAAACACGTTGCTCAACCGCGAATACATTGACACCCTTCTACGACAGTTCATCGAGTATCCGCGCGTGATCGAAGTGCGGCACTCCAGCTGGGACGATGCCGACACCATCATTTCCTTCGCGCAAAAAAATGTCGCCTTCTGCAACATTGACCAGCCATTGATAGGACGCTCTTTGCAGCCGACTGAACATGTCACCTCGAGCGTCGGTTACGTCCGCCTGCATGGACGGAATTACGACCAGTGGTTTGAGGCCGAGAAGCGCGACGATCGTTACAATTATCTCTATACCGAGGATGAACTGGCGGGATGGAAAGACAAAATTAATCGCATTTCACAGAAGGCGGAAGTTACCTATGTGATCGCGAATAATCATTTCGAAGGGAAGGCCGGAGTCAATGCGCTGCAGTTGAAATACATGCTTACAAAGCAAAGAGTGAAGGCGCCGGAATCGTTGTTGCGGCACTATCCGGGGCTGAAGAAAATTGCTGATCCGCTGGATGATCAAACGAATCCTACTTTGTCACTGCTGGCGTGATCGCAACCTATCTATGCGCGGACGAGAGTCTCTTCCGCGTCTTTATCTTTCGCTCTCGCGGCGTAGTGGGAACCTACGTACTGATCCAGAATCTCAATAAACTCGGCCACGATCTTGTCGCCCTTGAGCGTCGTGAACAGGCGTCCATCAACGTAAACCGGGGCTTTCGGTTCTTCAAAAGTGCCCGGCAGTGAAATCCCCAGGCTGGCG
>JBEEGK010000170.1:0-4362 GCA_041166845.1 Acidobacteriaceae bacterium | reverse complement strand
CAGCGTACGCAATAATCCCGGGAAGCAGATTCTCGCATTTGGCAAGTGGGGAACCTACAAGCGCCTTGAGCTAATGGTGGAAGCGTTCAATATGGTTGCGCGCACTGATCCTCATGCTGAATTGGTGATCGCCGGCTCAGACCACCCTAAGGCACAGGGATATCTAAAATCCATTCAAGAACAATGCCGGAACCATCCACAGATCAAATTTATCGGCTACGTGCAGGAAGACGCGATCCCAGCCATGTTCCAGCACTCGACGGTGGCGGTTATGCCTTACACGTCATCTGCTGGATCCAGCGGCATAGCCCATCTAGCCGCCGCCTATGGAGTGCCAATTATTGCTTCCGACATTCCGGATTTCCATCAACTGGCAGAGGAAGAAGGCCTGGCAATTGAATTCTTCATGCCGGGGAATGCACAGGCGCTCGCGAATTCCCTGCTTAAGTTGTTGACCAGCTCGGAATTGCAAATGGAGATGGCCTTACAGAACGTTTCCGCGGCACTACGCATGAGCATGCCGGAAATTATTCTGCAATATCTCAGGACTTTCGATTTGCGACAAAAGCTCGAGCAGTTGAATTCCGCTTCTCGACTGCGGCGCATACCTCGCTGGCTGCCCATGCGCGACATGATTATCCGCATGACGGGCCGCAAATTTCTGCGTCGCTCAGCAAGCCGCGCGACCTTCGTTTCACCCCCGTCCGATGGTGCCGCCCCCTTGGTTGATCCTAATGCGGCGCACCAGAATGTCTACGTTCCTTCGATTGCGGCTGAGGCTGAACCCGTAAACGAAGCCGCCCCGCCCCGTTAAATTCTACTTCTTCAACGCGATTGCGATTCCATCGCGGATTGGCAGGATGGTCGTAAAAAAATCGGGCGAACTGTAGAGCAACCGATTTAATTCAATTATTCCCTTAGTTGAAGCCTCCGATGGATTCTTCTCGGTTACTTTCCCACTCCACAAAACATTGTCGGTAATAAAGAGGCCTCCCTTGCGTAAGTGAGAGGCGGCGACCCGCAACGCGCGGGGATAATCCTCCTTGTCAATGTCATTGAAAATGATGTCAAATTCCTGCTTCTGTTCTGAAAGCACTTCCAGCGCATCGCCCACAGCGAGCGTAATCCTTGATTTGACTCCGGCCCGGTCGAAATATTTGCGAGCCTCCTCGGCATTTTTCGAGTTGCCGTCTGTGTAAATCACTCTTCCGTTTTCACCCACGGCACGCGCCCACCAGATTGTGGAATACCCAATAGCCGAACCCATTTCAAATACGTTCTTTGCCTTCAGCATCACCGCCAATTGATAGAAGACGCGAGCCACCGCCGGACCCACAATTGGAATGTTCCGTTTTGCCGCCTCCCCTTCCATCTCCGTCAATACTTCATCGCGCTGCGGGAGCAATGAGTAGATATAGTCTTCGACGGCATCGGCGGTGATGCCGTGCATACGCCAGCGGGGCTTGCTGTTGTCATCTTGGGCGGGCAAAGTACCTCCATTCACTGCGCGAAATGTGACCTTACGAAATTGTCTCCCCCGGCTTCATCTCTACCACATTCGTTCCCGGCGCCAGCTTTCGCAAGTCGGCTGGCCTTCCCACCAGCGGCGGAAATGTACCAAAGTGCATTGGGATTACGTGCTTTGCCTGCAGGAGGTTGCATGCGTAAGCTGCTTCTCGCGGACCCATCGTGAAGTGATCACCGATAGGAATCATGGCGACCTCCGGCGCATACAACTCGCGGATGATTTTCATGTCTCCGAACACATTGGTGTCTCCCGCGTGGTAAATCTTCACACCATTATCGAATTCGACGACGAATCCGCACGCTTCTCCACCGTAGACGATTTGGTCGCCATCCTGAATTCCGCAGGAATGATCGGCATGCACCATGGTGACTTTTACGTCGTCCACTGTCTGCGTGCCGCCTTTGTTCATCGGTAGAGTGTTCTTTACGCCCTTCTTGTCCATCCAGGTGCAGAGTTCCGGAATTCCCACGACCTTCGGCTTGTGCTGCTTGGCGATTGTTACCGCATCACCGATGTGATCGAAATGACCATGCGTGCAAAGCATGACGTCCAGCTTGGCAAGCTTTTTTTCTTTGTCCGGACACATGGGATTACCTTGCACCCAGGGGTCCAACAGCAGAGTTTTACCGCCAGGAGTCTCGATGCGAAAAGTCGCATGACCTAACCACGTTAGTTTGATTCCTCGCAGATTCATACCGCCCCAATCAATGAGAGATTTAATGACCTGCATATTTTATCTGCAAAGATGCCGCGATTGTGCTGCTCTACGAGTTGTTTTTGCCATTCGCGCGGGAGCAGATTAATATAGCTCGCCATGTCCGAACTGAGAGTCTTGATTACGCGTGAACAGATCGCAAGCCGGATCGCCGTCCTGGGAGAGGAAATAACCAGAGACTTCTCCGGCAAAGCCGTCGTCTTCATCGGCGTACTTAAAGGGGCCGCAATCTTTTTGAGTGATCTGGCCCGCCAAGTGCACCTGGATGCAACCTTCGATTTTATTGGGGTCTCCAGCTATGGTGTGAGGCCAACTCCTGCCCAGGAGCTTAAGCAAGGATGGGATTCCACCGGCATCGTAAAGGTCACGAAGGACGTGGACCAGTCCATGGCAGACAAGAACGTGATTCTAGTGGAGGACATTCTCGATACCGGCCTGACTCTGACCTATCTGAAGCAGTTGTTATTGGCGCACCATCCTAAAAGCCTGAAGATAGCGACGTTGTTGGATAAACCTTCACGACGGAAACGGCCGATGCAAGCGGATTACGTAGGATTCGAGATTGAGGACGAGTTTGTGGTGGGCTATGGATTGGATTACGCGGAGCGGTATCGCAATCTACCGGATATCTGTGTCGTGCCGCGCTAGGAATCAGAAGGTCAATTCGAAAAGCGGGAAACCTCTTCGCTTGAAGACACGAGGCCAAAGATATCCTCAGAATCTTGGCTGATATGATTAAAGTAGTGCCAATGGCCGCCACCAAACCCGACATTCAGACAAAAGTGGATCCGCTGCTGCTCGAAGTTGCGGACGTCGTCAATACCACGCTCGACCTCGACACCACCCTGGTGAGAGTGGCGGAACTGGTTCGGAAAGTCATTGACTATGACATCTTTGCCATCCTCTTACTGAACGAAAAGACGCAGGAGCTGCGTTTTCGTTTCCAAGTAGGACACGCGCGCGAGGTTGTTGAGGGGCTCCGCATCAAAGTCGGAGAAGGCGTGACCGGCGCTGCCGCCAAGCTCGGGGAAGCAGTGTTAGTCGGCGATGTCACCAAGGAGCCCCAATACATCTCCGCTGTTCCCACCGTACGCTCGGAACTGGCGATCCCGCTGATCGTCAAAAATCAAGTGATTGGAGTGATTGACATTGAGTCTCCGGTGCCGAACCATTTCACCGAAGAACACAAGCGTCTGCTTACTTTAATCGCTTCGCGGATGGCGGTCGGCATCGAGAATGCCCGTCTGCACACACGCACAACGCGGCAGGCGCGAACCCTGCTGCTGCTCAATGACATCGCTCGGGAGCTCACGTCAATCTTGAACGTGGATGAATTGCTCAAGCGCGTCGCAGACCTTGTCAGCCGCCTGATTCACTATCAGATGTTCAGCATCCTGCTACTCGATGCGGCCGGAGAAAAGCTTCAGCACCGTTTCGCCGTTCGCTTCGAGGAGAAGATTCAGCTCAAGCACGACATTCCGGTCCAGAGCGGTGTCGTGGGCGCAGCAGTGCAACAGCGCCGTGCAGTATTGGTTCCTGACGTCAGCAAGGACTCACGTTACATTCAGGTGAATCCCGAGACAAGGTCAGAACTGGCGGTGCCGCTGATCTACAAGGACCGCGTGATCGGAGTCCTTGATCTCGAGCATACCAAACGCGGATTTTTTACCGAAGACCACAAGCGTACGGTTACGACTTTGGCGGCGCAGGTTGCAATTGCCATTGAGAATGCCCGCCTTTACGAACAGATCGAACGCCAGGAAAAGCGCCTCGAACGTGATCTGGCGATGGCTCGTGAATTACAGTTTGGGCTGCTGCCGCACTCGTTGCCCACGCTGCCGAACCTCGAAGTAGCAGCCAAATTCGCGCCCGCGAGGGCCATCGGCGGAGACCTGTACGACTTCGTAAAGTATTCGCAATCGCGTCTGGCCGTTATTATCGGGGACGTCAGCGGCAAGGGCGCGCCCGCTGCGATTTACGCTGCGCTGGTCAGTGGCATTCTGCGCTCCCATGCTCCCATCGAACCCGGCCCGGCAGAGATGCTTTCTGCGGTCAATTTTTCGCTCTCAGAACGGCGTATTGAAGGACAGTTTGTCTCCATTATTTACGCAGTGTGGAA
>JBEEGK010000169.1:0-2607 GCA_041166845.1 Acidobacteriaceae bacterium | reverse complement strand
GGGCGTCATGAGCGCATGCATCTGACCTTGAAGAAAGAGGCCACCAAGCCGGCCGTCGCCAATTTTCTTCAGCAGCAGGCGCGCTTCGAAAAATTTATCGAGGTCTTCAACAACCAACGTCCCCACGAAGCTCTGGACATGAAATGTCCGGCGGAGGTCTACCAACCTTCCCCGCGTCCCTACCGTGGATTGCCGGACATCGACTATCCCCTGCACGATAAAACCATCGTGGTCACCCGTTGCGGGCGTATCTGTCTGGGAAAGAAGAAAATCAATTTCAGTCAGGTCTTTGCCGGGCAAGCCGTGGGCATTAAAGAAGTGCACGACGACATTTGGCTGGTGAGCTTTATGGATTATGATTTGGGCTACTTCGATCTGGAAACTCGGGTGCTCGAACCGCTCGAAAATCCATTCGGCCCAAAAGTGTTATCTATGTCTTAGGTACGTTGTGTCACCTATGTGTCCGGGTCGGACCTGTAGGTTTTGGTAGGGGCGGTGGGGATCGAACCCACGACCTTCGGCTTAAAAGGCCGCTGCTCTACCACTGAGCTACGCCCCTAAATTGTTTAATGCACAGGAACCGGCAAGCTAGCCACTGCGGCACCATTTCTACTGGTGCCGATTGTGACGTGTCTTGTTCTGAGCAAGGATACCATCGCATGCAAATTGTTTGGGCACAGAAGCGCGTATCACTTGGTGACCGCCAAATTTTTGTGCCCAACCAGACCCGCCATATCCTCGAGCGAACCACGTTTTATACGTAACCGTCTCGAACATGCCCCGCCTCTGCTAGCGAAGATTACTGAACTTTGTAGTAATCGTAAGCTTAACCGATGTCGGCCATTTTCAAGCGGTTCGCCGTCCTGGCGCGGACTAGACGCCCGCGCTTTTGCCATCGCCTAAGGTGAAGACAATTCCTGGGCGGTCAGCGTAGGATCGTCATTCCCGTGCGCGGAAATCAAACGTGCGCTTTTACAGTCTAACATCTCGCAGTTGAGACAGATTGTACTCGACCAGCGACTGCTGAGTTAGAAAAACGCTGACGGCAGTTGCCGCAGCAACTGCCGTGCTTCGCGGGAACATGAGCAATCAAGGTTGGCAGATTTCCGGCCAATTCTACTGCTGACCGTTACACAGACTGC
Source organism: Acidobacteriaceae bacterium (assembly GCA_041166845.1). GTDB lineage: Bacteria > Acidobacteriota > Terriglobia > Terriglobales > Acidobacteriaceae > JALYIM01. The sequence goes on along the minus strand of JBEEGK010000169.1, from coordinate 1,465 downwards.
CTGTTGGTTCCAGATGATCCAGGCTTCGGGATCAGGGGCGGAGCCGGAGAGGAGTAATTTTTTTGTGTTGACTGTTAACAGTTGACACTATAGGCTGCGCGGCAAGGATGTACGTGCGTGCCACTGGCAGTCCTCGGAGGTACTTGATGACAATCGCGGATTCAAAACGAATTGCTGGCAGTTTCTTGGTCTGTTTGATGTTGATACTCACTGGACTCTTATCCACTCCAGTCTATGCCCAAGTCGCGGGAGCCAACCTTACCGGCACTGCGACGGATGCATCAGGCGCGGGAGTTCCCAATGCAAACATTTCCATCAAAAACACGGCGACGGGGGTCGTGCGTGACATTACTACTGACAACGACGGATTTTATAGCGTGCCGAACCTGTTGCCAGGAGTCTATGACATCACAGTTTCGGCTCCAGGATTTTCCACCGCGGTGCAAACCGGCCTCACGCTAACCGTGGGATCTGCCCAAATCCTGAATATTCCCTTGAAGATTGGCCACACCGGTGAACGAGTAGAAGTCACCGCCGCAGCGCCAGACGTGCAGTTGGCTTCCTCAACCCTCAGCGCCGAGGTCGATTCCCTAACTGAGCACGAACTACCGTTGAACGGCCGCGACTGGACGCAACTGGCGACGCTCCAGCCGGGAGTCACAGGCGTCCGAGTGGAGGCGGGAGCCAGCAATCGGGGCAATCGAGGCTATGGAACGCTCCTGACTATCTCTGGCCACCAACCGTATGAGAATAATTACCGGATCAACGGTATTAGCATCAACGATTATTCGAACGGGTCACCTGGTAGCTCACTGGGCGTCAATCTAGGTGTCGACGCGGTTCAGGAGTTTTCTGTTCTGACGGGCAACTATTCGGCCGAGTATGGCCGGGCTTCCGGTGGGGTCATCAACGGTATTACAAAGTCCGGCACCAACGAATTCCATGGCGATGTTTATTATTTCGTGCGCGACAAGACCCTTGATGCACGGAACTACTTCGACCCCGCTAAAATACCGCCATTTCACCGCGACCAGTTCGGGGTTTCCGGCGGTGGCCCGATCAGAAAAAATAAGACATTCATCTTCGGAGATTACGAAAGCATCCGGCAGAGGAAAAGCGACACTTTCAGCAACGTGGTGCCTTCCCCGGCGGCTCGAGCAGGCAACATGTGTTCGATACCTGATGGGACGTGTAACCCTTTCCCCATTACGGTTGGCGCAAAAGTGGCACCCTACCTGGCTTTCTATCCACTGCCCAACAGCGGGCTAATTGGGAACGGGGACACCGGCCTCTTCAATACCACCGGAGTCGAGCGGTTGAATGAAAACTATGTAACTTTGAGGGTCGACCACCATTTTTCGGACAAGGACAGTTTTGCGGGGAGCTGGTTCTACGACCGGGCGCCGCTTACCATGCCCGATTCGCTGGTGTACACGTTGACGCAGAATTTTACGCTCAGACAAAT
>JBEEGK010000168.1:0-6611 GCA_041166845.1 Acidobacteriaceae bacterium | reverse complement strand
GATTCAGCGCGCAAGGGTGGATCAAAGCCGCAGCTTTCCACGGAGAATATTTCTTCTCCTCCCCCGCGTTCGTTTTCGATGGGAACGGAGAGGATTCAGGTCGTGATGGGTTCCACCGTAACGTCGGTATTGGAAGCGCCCCCTCAAGTTGAAAAAGAAATAAATGAGATTCCACCGGCGATCCACGAAGTTCCGGACAAGGAAGCTGTTTCACGGCTAGACACAGCGGTGCAACCCGAGCATTCTTCCAACGGCGCCTCCTCCATCAACGCATTGCGGGAGGCGGTGCTGAATGCGCTAGCCAACAATGGACATCGCATGGTGGTCTCCATGATGGAATCTGGTGAGTGGAGAACCGAGGGAAACGAGCTGATAGTCAAAGTACCTTCGTCGCCGACCGTGATTGATATGTCGCTTGGGGCGGACGCAAAAAAGTTGGTGATCGCAACTGCCAGCGGAATAATGGGGCGGCCCTTAAGGTTGAAAGTCTTGCCTGGAGCAGTTGCCGCCGGTGCGACTTCATTGCCGCGCGCGCCCGCCTCGCCTGGCAGCGGACGCAGCCGCGCAGAACAAGATCCGGTTGTCAGAAGAATGAAAGAGAAGTTCGGAGCAGAAATCAGAACAATCATTGACTACCGCGACAAGCGTTAGAAAGGCCAAACACGATGGGCGGATTCAACCTGCAGGAACTGATGTCGCAGGCAAAAAAACAATACGAAGTCATGCAGAAGAAGATGGAAGAGACTGTGGTTGAAGGCTCGTCCGGCGGTGGCAGCGTGACCGTCAGCATGGACGGCCGCAAACAGGTTTTGACAATTAAAATTGATCCGGATGTGGTCAAAGGCAACGATCTCGAAATGTTGCAGGACCTGATCACGGCCGCCGTCAATGGTGCTGGCCGAAAAGTGGATGACGCGATGAAATCAACAATGGGTGGGATGTTAGGCGGAATGGGGATTCCGGGACTTTGATTTCACTCCAGCGCTCGGCAACTTTCCGGTTTGCAGTTCAATCTTTCCCACATAATTTTTCAGCCATCAAGAAATAACAGGCCTAAATGTCTCGTTTCGCGGAACCAATGGCACGTCTGATCGAAGAATTAAAAAAACTGCCGGGCATCGGCAGCAAGACTGCCCAGCGCCTCGCGTTTCATATTCTTCGTTCCGATGATGAAGACGCCGAAGCGTTGGCGGTTGCAGTTCGAGAGGTGAAGGCGAAGTTGCGTCTGTGCTCGAGCTGCAACAACATAACCGACATTGATCCGTGCGTTTACTGCAGTAGCGCAACCCGCAACCAGCGCCTGGTGTGCGTGGTGGAAGAACCGACAAATATTGCGTCCATCGAAAAGACGAAGCATTTTAACGGCGTATATCACGTGCTTCATGGATCCATTTCGCCCCTGCACGGAGTCGGTCCCGACCAATTGCGAATTTCGAATTTGATGAGGCGTGTGGACGACGATCAGGTGGATGAAGTCATCATTGCTACCAATCCAACCGTCGAAGGAGAAGCCACCGCGACCTATCTTTCCGGCCAGCTTCGCCGCGCGGGACTTAAGGTAACTCGCATCGCCATGGGGATTCCTGTGGGTAGCGACATCGAATACACCGACGAGATCACGATGATGAAGGCCATGGAAGGGCGAAGGGAGCTTTAGGCGCTGCCTTTAGGCTCTTGGCTTTAACCTCTTCTTTTCGAGGGGCCGATTTTCCCTACAGAATGCTCAGTGTGAATTGATTTACCCTCGACATCCCCTCAAGGCACTACGGAAATGTAATGGAGCGCACTGAAACTAAGCGGTCTAACCAGTTCGTTTTCAATTATTTACTTAAACTCCACAAAGCACCTGTTTAACTACACGGTTTGGCTGCCCGATTGCTCCTGAGTAGGCATGTTTCACCTCTCTTCTCTCGATGCTTTAGACGTTTCGATCTTGGCTGACCTGCAAGATGCGTCCGGCGACTCCGGATGCGCCTGGCTGCCGACCCGCGCCGCGCTGCTGATGTAACCGCATCTCAACTCGACGCTGTGAAGGACCGGGCCAACCAGCCCGGTTTTTTATTGTGCAGGATTGCGTCCCCTCTCTCCAAGAATTGTCATCTCGAGCGGAGCAAAAGCGCAGCTTTGCGAAGTCGAGAGACCTGCTGGTGCAAGAGTAAGGTAAACAGCAGGTCCCTCCACTCGCCGGTCACTTCGCTACGCTTAGCAACCGGCTCGGTCGGGATGACAACTTTCTCTTAAGTTTATTAATTGCCGCCGACGACACTCTCGGGCTCGAGAAAAGGATTTACCTCTTCCTGTTCAGGAACAACACCTGTAGGAAGTCCCCCACCGTTGTAGGCAGCCATTCGGTTCTTCCATTTCAGAAAGTCGGTGATGGATCTCGGCTCGATGCGCACCTCGACCCGCCGAAGGCTTGCGAGCAGAAGGTTCATTTCGTAGCTGAATCCAACTGGGCCACGAAGATTTTTCTTTGAGGGACGCGTCATCTCGATTTTGCCAGCGTACGTTTCCAGCAATCCCCAGCCTTCAGGCAATTCTGCTTCGCGAATCATGCCAGCTGGAGAAAGATAGAAGCGCTCGCATCCCACGCCGTTTTCTGACTTCTTGCGAAACGTTTTGCTGCGGTCAGCCAGGAAATCCGCACGCGAGACTTTGCATTCCACCAGAACAGAATGGCAGGCGCGCTTCCAGCCGATTGCATCGGGCATCTCGCCACTGACGCACGCCTGTTCGGAGAGCACGACTCCGCAGCGATATTTGCGCAGCCATTCCACTGCCTTCACAACAAGAGCAGGATGTGTCATCTACATGCAGACTAATGGGGAAAGATTGAGGGTGGGAGTGACAGACAAGTTTCACGTAAAAGTAGCAGCCGTCAGCTATCAGCATCCTGAAACGCTCCTACTGCTTTCGTAACGAAGCCTTTCAACTTTCTGGCGCCGACGCTGACTTTGAGGCCGCTGCCGATTTTATTATGATCGGGCGTCCGGACACAGACTCGAGCAAATGCCTGGCTGCCGCGATACTCTCGGCGCCCTTGCTAAACGGGGAATAGCCTGTTACCGAGATCACGATCAAGGAGCCACGTTCAGCAATTTCGAGAGACGGGAATTCGCCGTTGTGGGCGGTGTCCAAAGCAGATGCGAGTCGGAGAATTCCGGCGAGCCTGGCCACTTGCTGTCTCTCTATCGCGGAGAATTGTCGTACTCCGGCATGCCCGGTCCGAGGGAGCGCTCCCCGGTGGTATCGCGCCACTCCAGCGGACATCCGCAAAAACTGGGCATCATATCCTGGATAGGCTCTTATGCGAAGTATCAGCCGATACGAGGCTTTATGATGCTTCCTTTCGGTTTTCGATAATCCGACGTTGTGAAGCAGCGATGCTGCCTGCAAAATTGCGCGCTGACGTGCGCTATCAGACTCTGTCTGCTTCGACGGAAAGCTGTCGTAAAGCAGCAATGCAATCCGGCATACACGGAGAGAATGCGCGAATTGCGGATCGAGCGCAGACGCCCAAATTTTAAGCCGGGCCTGTGCGGACTCCTCAATCTGATCGCCCTGCGGGAGGGCAGACCTCCAGACCTGCCAAAGCGCGGCCTTGCCAAGCATCTTCTCTCGATAGCGGTTGATTCTGCGAATCCGCTCTTCCGCAATTCGCGCGCGCCAGCGGGTCCGCGCTTCGGGGTCGGCAAAAACTTTAGCCTGCAGCACGCTTGTCCACAGAACGTCCAAATCATGAACTTCGCCGAGCAGATCCTGCATTTCTTTCAGATCGGCCTTCCATGCCTCGTGCTGCTCAGGAAGGCAATTCTCCACCGTATAGCGAAAGCGCTTCAGCCCGATTCGCAGATTATGAAATGCGACTTTGGAACGATTACGCAAGGCCACCTGGTGCAATCGGTGAGCATCTTCATAACGCTCCAGCGCAAGATTTCTGAACACCGCGCTCCCTTTTCTGATTTTTTCGACAAGACGCGGAAGAGTAGAACTCCATTTCAACCATTGTTTGCGATCGAACTCGGGCAGCGCTTTAGCTGCCTCCAATTTCAAGCGGGATTCCCGTTCCGAAAGAGTTTGCGCAAGCGAAACAGCCACATGGTCGTTGCCATCAAAAAGTTGCAAAAGCCACTCTTTCATCACCTGAACATCGCGCAGATCCCCGAGGCTTCTAAAGACTTGTCTCCCCGCTTTTTTCATCTGCTTCCATGCAGGGTTAGGGTCGACAAGCATGAAAGAATCGGCGACCGAGCGGCAGCGGCGCAACGCAACCCTCAGATCATGCACAGGATCAGGCGCGAAATCCACGCCGGCGCGATCGCACTCCTGCAACACAGTCTGCATCCAGAGACCAAGGCCAGCTTGTTTTTTTGGGGAACGAACATCGATTGGAACCGCAGTGGGCTTTGGAAGGTTCTTGACGACGGACATGGAGGGCGCCGCGGCTGAGTATGGCAAAGTGAATTCCGGAAAATATGTTGACCTATTTTCGCTGGAACTCCGCATAAATGCCAGCGTCACAGGAAAGTTTCCGATGCATGCGATCTCTTCTGCCAACCGCCGCGTATAACACGGCTCGAGTACAATTAGAAAGTCCGGTGTCTTTTGAAACTGCATTTTTCAACATCTTCCAATACCAATTCGGAGAACAATATTCATGAATTCTCGTTCGGAGAAATTGACGACTGGCTTGGCAGTACTCGCCTTCAGCTTTTTTGTGACATTTTCAGCGTTGGCCGCTGACGGCAAGCCGCAGACTTTCAGCGGAGAGGTGAGTGACTCAATGTGTGGCGCCAGTCACATGATGGAAGGCAGCAAAGCTCAATGCACTCATGCATGTGTTTCCAAAGGATCAAAGTACGCTCTGGTGGTCGCAGATAAGGTCTACTCCTTGGAAAGCAGCGACAAGAATTCTCTCGACCAACTGAGTAAGCTGGCGGGGGAACAGGCCAGAGTCTCGGGAATTGTGAACGGCGACAGCATCCAGGTGAGCTCCGTTGCTTCCGCAAAATAATTGCACCTTCACGCTGGGAACTCAGCCCTGAGTTCCCGCTTTATTTATTCCGGCGTCCACTTTTTAACATTCTCTTCACGATTGACTATGTTAGATTGAACCCTCGTTACCCCACTTCAGGAGGAACAAGAATTGGGCAAGGACATGGTCCCCAAGCGGATATTTTTCACCAAGGGGGTCGGTAAACATCGGGAACGGCTCACATCCTTCGAGCTGGCGTTGCGAGACGCCGGCATTGCCGCGCAAAATCTGGTGCGCGTTTCTTCCATCTTTCCTCCACAGTGCAAGCTCATCCCGAGATCTCAGGGGCTGAAGTACTTGAGCCCTGGGGAAGTTGTGTTTTCCGTGGTCGCTGAGAATTCCACCCGTGAACCACATCGGCTGCTCGCCTCAAGCATCGGAGTGGCGATTCCGGCCGACCGGAACACTTACGGCTATCTGAGCGAGCATCATTCTTTCGGCGAGCCCGAGGACGCCGCTGGCGACTACGCCGAAGAACTCGCGGCAGAAATGTTGGCCACCACGCTTAATGTGGAGTTCGACCCCGACCGCTCATGGGACGAAAAGAAAGAGATTTACCGCATCTCAAATAAGATCGTGCGCACTGCGAATGTCACCCAGTCGGCTGTCGGTTCCAAGCGCGGATTGTGGACTACGGTTATCGCGGCGGCTGTTCTGATATTCGATTAGAGTCTCGAGCGCGTCGAATTCTCCTACCAACAAATGCATCCTAGGCTGTTCCCGGAGAGCTGCGCATTGCCACGCGGCAGCTCTTCTCGCTACATTCTTTATTTCTTACCACTTGCTCTGGAAGCTTTTACTCTCCATCCCGTAAAACTTACCTGCGTAACCCGTGAGAGCTCAGACATCTACGGCATTGTTAATAGAATGTGACAGCAAAACAACTCCCTCGCCAGGCATCCGCATCTACTCCGACTTGCACTCCGATGTTTAATGTTTCTTCAAAGGCGATGGGCGTTTTTCTTTTGGCAGTCGTTTCAGCGTCAATCGCATGCGGCGGCGGCTCTTCGACCGTGTCAACGACGGATCCGGCCCCCACAAATGCCCCCGTTCCGCAATTTGCGCACGTGTTCTTGATCGTAGAAGAAAACCATAGCTACGCCGACGTCGTGGGCAATCCAGGCATGCCGTACTTCAACAGCTTGATAACGAAATACGGACTGGCGACTCAGTATTTTGCAAACGTTCATCCTTCCCTGCCAAACTATTTTATGTTGACCACTGGAGCAACCATCGCTCCCGACGACACCTTTTCTGCGACTGTTACCCAAAACAATGTGTTGCGTGCGCTCATTAGCGCAGGAAAAACCTGGAAGTGCTATGCGGAGAGCCTTCCAGCAGCCGGCTACCTGGGACTGAACGTGGGGGCCTACATACGAGATCACAATCCTTGCACTTATTTTTCTGACGTCATCAATAGCAGCACGCAAGCTAGCAATGTCGTCCCTTTCACGCACTTTGCATCCGACACCACGAACACTACTTTGCCGGACTATGGGTTGATCATTCCCAACGGGCAGAATGACGGGCATGACTGCCCCCCGGGAATGTCTGTGTGCAATGACAGTGACAAGCT
>JBEEGK010000167.1:0-7484 GCA_041166845.1 Acidobacteriaceae bacterium | reverse complement strand
CGCTCCCCTGATTACAACTATCTGCCTGGTCCCGATGACATTTATGTCTCGCCATCTCAAATACGCAAATTTGATTTAAAGACGGGCGACACCATAAGCGGCCAAGTACGGCCGCCCCATGAAGGCGAAAAGTATTTCGCGCTGGTCAAAATCGAAGCGGTGAACTTCGAGTCTCCGGATGAAGCCCGCAACAAGATTCTGTTCGATAACTTGACGCCGCTCTATCCCCAGGAACGTTTGAAGCTCGAAACCACCAGGGAAAACGTTAGCGCTCGAGTCATGGATTTGTTGACTCCCATCGGCAAAGGTCAACGTGGACTGATCGTGTCGCCTCCCCGCGCCGGCAAGACCATGCTGCTCCAGAACGTGGCGAATTCCATTACTACGAATCATCCAGAAGTCGTGTTGATTGTGCTGTTGATTGATGAGCGTCCGGAAGAAGTCACCGACATGCAGCGCTCGGTAAAAGGCGAAGTGATTTCTTCGACCTTCGATGAACCAGCCGCCCGTCACGTGCAGGTTGCGGAAATGGTGATCGAAAAAGCCAAGCGCCTGGTCGAACACAAACGTGACGTAGTGATCCTTTTGGATTCCATCACTCGTCTGGCACGCGCCTACAACACAATCGTTCCGCCCAGCGGGAAAGTGCTCTCCGGCGGCGTAGATTCAAACGCGTTGCAGCGTCCAAAGCGTTTCTTCGGATCGGCCCGTAACATAGAGGAAGGCGGCTCGCTCACTATTATTGCCACTGCCTTAATCGATACCGGATCGCGCATGGATGACGTGATCTTTGAAGAATTCAAAGGTACCGGCAACATGGAAATCATCCTCGATCGCAAACTGGTAGATAAGCGCACTTTCCCAGCAATTGATATTCAGAGGTCCGGAACACGTAAGGAAGAGCTGCTGATTCCGAAAGAAGATCTCACGCGGATATGGGTTCTGCGTAAAGTCTTGAACCCACTGTCTCCGGTAGAAGCTATGGAACTGCTGATTGACAAGCTGAACAAGACCAAGTCAAACGGTGAGTTCCTGTCGAATATGAGCTCTCTCTAGAGTGTTTCTTGTGTGGTGCGGGCGCCCTCGCCCGCATGCTCTATCCATCCAAGCTGCAACTATGAGGCTTGCGACCCGCTCCCCTGATCCATCACATATACTCTTCCCGGACCCGCGGTCTGAATGTTGTTCTGATGAAAGATATCTTTAATCCTGCGCCGTAATTCTCGACTGACCGCGTATTGCTTCAACGGACGCGTTTTCACAATTATCAAATATTCAACCTCTCCGTTTCCCACTCGATCAATGCCTGGCACCTGAATGTCGCTGACGATGTCATCAGCGTATGCCGGATCATGCCGGACTTCGTCTCCGATTTGCTGCAACAATTTTATGATTCGCTCGCTAGGTTCGTTGTAGGCGACAGTCACGCGCAAAATGAGCTGCGACCAGTCTCGCGTTGTGTTCGATACGATTTTGATTTCGCTGTTCGGGACGGTATGCACCGTACCATCGTCATCGCGAAGGATGGTGTGGCGCAGCGTCATTTCCTCAACAGTTCCCTTCACTCCTGCTACCCGCACGTTATCGCCAATATCGTATTGATTTTCCAGCAGAATGAAAAAACCGTTAATAAAATCCTTTACCAGAGTTTGCGCGCCAAAGCCGATCGCCAGGCCGGCAACTCCAGCGCTCGCGAGTAATGGCTCCAGATGGAGGTTGAGTTGCGCAAGCACCATAAGTGCCGCAACGAATACAATTACGAAAACTCCTACACTGGTGAGAACTTCGGCGACCGTCCGCACTTGCTGGGTCTTAAACCCTCGCGGAAGTTTTTTAATCTGGACTGCCGCCACCCTATTTGTGATAAGGCGGAGGCCTCGTATCAACAGAAATGCCACGACAATGATCAACGCGATCTTGGGCATCTCATGGCGGACGAAGCTCATGAGATCGTCGCGCCAGTCGAGCACCAAAATATTCCAGCGCTGAGGATCGAAAAAGTAAATGCAGGAAAGATAACCAAAAAGGATAGATTGCATGGACAGAGCCGATTATAACAATGACCTCAACTCTCAAAAGACAGAGGTGCCCGCGAAAGTATAATTGTTCAATCCTAGTCATTCCGAGGTGATTGTGCGGTCTAAACGAATCTTATTCATGCTTGTCTTTTTCTCGTTTTTGGTCCGCCCGACACTGCCTTTGACACAGGATTCTGCATCCGCGCGGCTCTCGCCGGAGGCGCGCAACGCCGAAGCACAGATACCGCCCAATCCCGAGGACGAAAGCCGCCGCCGTTTGGAGCAAGATATGGCTAAGAAAGCCAATCAGGAGCGACAGGAGAAACTGAAGAAAGATACTGACAAACTGTTCGCCCTGGCTACGGAACTAAAACATTACGTGGATAAATCGAACGAAAACACGCTTTCGCTGGACGTAGTAAAGAAGGCGGAGGAAATCGAAAAGTTGGCCCGCAGCGTGAAAGACAAGATGAAAGCTGGCTACTAAGTAAGTCCCATGGCTGAAAAATAATAATGACTACCGTCCGCATGGATAAATGGCTGTGGGCCGCAAGATTTTTTAAGACCCGCACACTCGCTGCAAAGGCGTGTGAACTGGGAAGGATTCAATCCAACGGGCAGACCATCAAGGCAGCGCGGGAGGCAAAAATCGGAGACATGTTGCGGATCACTAACGAGGGTGGAGATTTTCAAGTAGAGGTCTTGCTGCTCAGCGAAGCGCGAGGTCCCGCCTCGGTCGCCCAAACACTTTACCACGAGACGGAAGCAAGCCGCGAATTGCGTGTAAAAGTAGCAGCAGAGCGTAAAGCCCTACGACAGTTCGAGGAGTTGCCCGCAGGCCGGCCTTCAAAACGGGATCGCCGAAGGATCATCCAGTTTCGTGGAAGAGGCTGAGGCATCGAGATTCAAACTTTCCCTACCAGATACGCACTCGTTCCTCGGGCGCTAAATAAAGTTTTTCCCCGGGCTTCACGTCGAAGGCCTTGTACCAGGGGTCAAGGTTGCGAATGGTGTAAGAGCGGTATTGTGCGGGTGCGTGCGAATCGGTTAATACTTGCTGGCGCAAAGAGTCTTCACGAACCTTCTCGGCATAATTCTGGCCAAACGCTATGAAGAATTGCTGATCCCCGGAAAATCCATCCTGCACCGGCGCTTCCTTGTTCGCGAGCGAGGCGCGATATCCATCGTAGGCGGCTGAAATGCCGGCCACATCAGCGATATTTTCCGCCAGTATCTGCTTACCGTTCAGGGCCAGGTCTGGAAAAGGTTTATAGGTATCGTATTGCGCTGCCAGCTTCGCGGTGGACGCATTAAAATGTTGCAGATCAGCTTCAGTCCACCAGTTTCGCACTCTGCCCTTGGAATCGAAGGCCGCACCTTCACTATCGAACGTATGGCTGATCTCATGCCCGATGACGGAGCCGATGGCCCCATAGTTCACCGCGGCAGGCGCTTTATCATCGAAGAAAGGAGGCTGCAAAATCGCGGCCGGAAAACTTAGGGCATTCTGGAGAGGCAAGTTCACGGCATTCACCGTTTGCGGAGTCATGGTCCACTCTTTGCGATCCACGTTGTGGCCGATCCGATGGATCTGGCGCTGGTACTCGAACATCTCTCCACGCCAGAGATTACCTAAAATGTCGCCCGCTTTAACCTCGTATCCCGAGTAATCATGCCACGTTTCAGGATATCCAACCCCCACATACAGGGTGTTGAGTTTTTCCTGGGCCTCTGCCTTGGTCTTAGGATCCATCCAGCTCAGTGCCTCGATGCGAGTACGGAACGCGGCAACAATATTCGCCACCATGGCCTGCGCCGCCGCCTTCGCCTCTGGAGAAAAGTACCGCTGCGCATAAATCTTGCCGAGATCGTCTCCCAGAAAACCATCCACAACATAAACGCCGCGCTGCCAGCGAGGGCGCTGCTCCGAAGTGCCGGATAGAGTTTTGCCGACAAAGTTGAAACGCTCCTGCGTGAAAGCTCTGGGCAACACACCCGCGTTGCTTTCGATCAGATGGAATGCCAGCCAATCTTTCCAGGCCTCTAGTGGAACAGACGTGACCAGCGAGGCTTCTCCAGTAGACGCTTTGGGCTGCCAGACGATGAATTTTTGCTGTTTGGCCAGGCCCGCGGCGTCAAAGTATTGGTTCCAATCGAAGCCAGGCGCTTTCGCCGCGAAGTCAGACTTATTCCAGGGATTATTGGCTTTATGAATGTCTTCGTTCTCTGCGAGCGATTGATGTTTCTCTGCAAGCGCGTGCTCAAGGCCGGCAACATTCTTCGCGCGCTCCTCTGCCCGATCAAACCCTGCCAGCTTAAACATCGCACCTATATGAGCTTCGTATTTTGTGCGGATCTCTCGCATCCGTTCGCTGTCATCCAGGTAATACTCGCGATCCGGCATCTGCAATCCACCCTGGAGCAAATACGCTGTGTAATGGTCGGAGTCATTGAAGTCAGGCGCAACCCAAAGTCCGAAAAGATTGGGCGTGTGATAGTTCGTGTTATTTAAAGCGTCTACGTCGGCGCGAAGCGTTTCACCCAAAGCGCGCGCCAGTTCTTTCTTATCTTTGATTGCTTGAATGGCATCAAGATGAGGTTTGAGGGGTGTGATGCCTTTCGACTCGATGCGTGCCTCATCCATATACGAGTTGTAGAGGTCAGCAATCTTCTTCTTGATCGGATCGTTTGAACCCGACTTCACTGCCTCTTGGATCAAGCCTGCCATGCGCTTGTTGCTAAGGTCATCCAGAGAGGAAAAAACGCCGACCTGGCTGCGATCGGCCGGGATCTCCATCTTTTTCAACCAGGCGCCGTTTGAATACTGGAAAAAATCGTCGCCCGGCTTGACGGCCGGATCCATACTTCCAACCGCAATACCGTGGTTGGCGGATGTTTGCTGCGACAAAGATAAAAGGGTGGAAAAAGCAATTGCCGTGAGAACGGCAATTCGCGCAAGTTTTTTATTCATTCAGTGAGGCCTCAAAGTTACTTATTTAGACGACGTGCAACCCAAGAGGGTAGCACGCAGGGACAGTTCACCGAACAGGAGGGCCAATAAAGCGAGTCTAGTTAAGCAGTCCCGCTCGCCGAAGGAAGTTCTCAAATCGAGGGTCAGAGCGAAGGTTATCAATCCGTAAGTCAGCTTTGGCATGCCAGGAAATTTCCGGAGACCTCTGTTGCAGGGCCTTTTCCAGAAACTCAAACGCCCGGCGCTTGTCGTTCAGGGAGGCATTTAAAGTGGCGAGGGTATAGGGCGAAACATAGGCGCTCGTCGATTTTTTCTCCAGCGCCCGAAGCATATTTGCCGCTTCGGCCTTGCGGCCCATGACAGCGTAAGCGTGCGCGAGGGACGCGATTGCGTCCTGATCGCCATTCGACATCTCGATGGCCTTTTGATATTCAGAGACGGCCTCCATTAGTTTTCCCGTGCCTTCGTAACCGGTACCCAAGTTGTAGTGTTCGACCCACTCATTCGGATTTGAGGCGACTCCCTTTCGTCCGGCTTCTACCAGACCTTCATAATCCCGGAGAAGGTAAAAAGTTGCTGTCTCAGCCATAGCGGAACTCGGCCCGGGATCCAACTCATTGCTTTTGGCAACCTCGGCGAGGGCTTCGTCGCGCCGTCCGGTAAAGGCAAGAAAAATTGCGTGGTCCTCGTGGGCGCAACTGTAACTTGGCGCCAATATGATGGCACGGTTGAACTCTTTATCAGCGGTTGCTAGGTCCCAGTCAAACCGCCAACTCAAAAGACCCAAGGTATCGTGGACTTCACCGATGTTCGGATCCAGCAGCATGGCTTTACGTAAAGCTTCTTTCGCCAATCGGTAGGCATGATCAGCCGGCAAATGCCGGAAAAACGCCAAATAAATATAAGAGTCCGCCAATCCCCAGTACGGCAGGGCAAAGCCGGGATCCTTTCGAATGGCCTCTTCGAAATAGCCCTTCGCCGAGTTAAGCGGCTCTTTAGTCGAAAACTGGGTTGTCAGATAATAGCGCCCCTTGAGATATGCGTCGTAGGCTTCAGGCTTCACTACGACCGCGGCCCGTAACCGCGCCTGCTGCTGCGGCGTTACCTGCGCACGGACTTGCTGCGCGATCGCCTCCGCAACTTCACTCTGCAACTTCAGAACGTCGCCGAGATCACGCTCATAAGTCTCTGCCCAAAGGTGGCGATCGGACGGGGCATACAGCAGTTGAGCTGTAATTCGCACCCGTTGACCAACCCGCATGACCGACCCCTCTACGATTCCGTCAACATTCAATTCGCGGGCAATCTCGGGCAGGGCTTTCTTTGCGTCCTTATAGCGCATGACAGAAGTCCGCGAAATTACTCTCAGCGAACTAATGTGGGCCAGGTCGGTGATTAACTCATCTGTCATGCCGTCCACGAAGTAGTCCTGTGTAGGTTCGCCGGTTAAGTTATCGAGCGGTAGGACGGCGATGGAATGGATCGGTGGCGCGTCAGATGGGTAGAAGCGTTTCCATGCTACGCGTGCGGCAAATCCGACGGCACAAATGAAAAGCAGAGCGAAGACTAATTGCAGACCGGAATTCCTTCGCGGGCTGGCTGCCGGGACTGGGCGCAAGTCCTTAGGCTCGACAGCAGGCTCGGGCGATTGAGTGTCCACGTCGTGCGCTTGGGCGATAAATCTGTACCCGCGACGCGGTAGGGTTTCGATATAGCGCGGAACGTCCGCCGAGTCGCCGAGGACATCGCGAATTCTGGCAACCGAATTGTGGAGGCTATGCTCGAAGTCAACAAATGTGTCCGCTGGCCAGAGCTGACTTCTCAACTCCTCGCGAGTAACAAGATCACCTGGACGTTGCGCCAGGATTCCAAGAATCTGTAACGGTTGTCCTTGCAGGCGCAGCTTCACCCCGCGCTTGCGCAGTTCACCCGCATGCAAATTCAATTCAAAATTTTCGAAGCGCAGAACGCGCGTGACAGGAACGGTCGCGGACATGGAAGCTCCCGCATTCGGCCAAAGCTTATCACAACTCCGACCGTCAGAGGCTCCGCTCAACCCAAGAAAGCTCTTTTATCTTAGTGGGTTAGCGCTGGAGGAAACTTTGGGGAATGAATGGGACGGAAGGCATTGACGACCTCGCACATGCGAGAGACAGTTGCGCCTGTTTCACGGCTCAAAAGGGACCAATTCATGAAAATGCTGAAATCCCCGCCTTTTCGAGCAAAATCCACAAAATATAGACTTTAAGGAGAAATCAAATGAAGCACAAAGTTCTGAAATTCGGCATACTAGCCGCCTCTCTCTTCGTATTCACCTTTACGATTCAAGGCTATGCGCAGGATAAGGGAGGGCCTGGCGTCGCACAGATTGTGGCGCTGGATGAATGCGACCCTGCGACCTTTACTGCGGCGCTTGGGGCTGACTTCTGCCACAACATTGCACTCGCTGTGTTGGGATACGCTACGCCCTTATCTGATTTATTTGCTGAGGCGGC
>JBEEGK010000166.1:0-4465 GCA_041166845.1 Acidobacteriaceae bacterium | reverse complement strand
CGGCGCGCCGACGACAGCGGTCTCTCACGATTCTCCGCGCGACAAAGCGGAGCAGCCGCTGGTGGACTTTGTCACCTTTGTTTTGGATGACACGCAGAATACTTGGCAGAAAATCTTGCCCGCCCAGGGCGTTCCTTACCATCACGCGAAGCTGGTCCTTTTCCGAGATTCCATTGATTCCGCGTGCGGCATGGCACAATCCGCCAGCGGTCCGTTTTATTGTCCCGAAGACGAAAAGGTCTACATCGATCTCTCTTTCTACGAAGAGTTGCGGCAACGCTTTGGCGCGCCGGGACAGTTTGCGGAAGCTTACGTACTGGCGCACGAGGTCGGACATCATGTTCAGAAGCTACTAGGCATAGAGGGCAAGGTCAGGGCAGCACAGCAGCGCAATCCGCAGTCGGCAAGGGAACTCTCGGTGCGACTCGAACTACAGGCTGATTGCTTTGCGGGCGTGTGGGGAAATTCCACTCAACAACGGAACCTCTTAGAGCCTGGAGAAGCCGACGAAGGACTGAAGGCCGCTGCGGCGGTGGGAGATGACCGCCTGCAGAAGATGTCCACGGGACACGTGAACCCCGAGACATTCACTCATGGAAGCTCCGCTCAACGGATGGAGTGGTTTCAACGTGGTTTCAAAGAGGGAAATATCTCGTCGTGCAATACCTTCAATTAATTTTCTTCATCTGTCATTCTGAGCGGAGTGAAGAATCTGTGCATCTGTTAGGAAATGCATAAGTCCTTCGTCAACGTCGCCACGCGCGCGCGGCTGCGCTTCCTCAGGATGACATCGCAACCAGAAGGACAATCGATTCACTCGTCACAGCGCAATTGAGGTACACTCAACCCGGCATTTTCCAGAGGATAGTTGTTTGAAGAGAAGCCTGCAAAAAGTTCTTGTCGTAGTAGCTCTATTAATGGGTTGCGCCTCGCTGGCATTCGCACGCGGTCACCGACGGCACAGTCAGCAGAGTGAACAGCATCAAGGACAACCTGGCGTGTTCGATTATTACGTTCTGACAATGTCATGGTCTCCGGAGTTTTGTCACGGACATGCCACCTCTCCTGAATGCCAGAGTGGGCATTACGGTTTCATCGCGCACGGGCTCTGGCCGCAGTACACGCATGGATACCCGGAACATTGCGACGATTCAGCGGGACTTTCAAATCCGTCCGCGATGCTCGACATCATGCCGGATGAAAAACTTGTTCAGCATGAATGGACGACCCACGGTACTTGCAGCGGTTTGAGCGCGGACGATTATTTCAAGCTCTTGCGCAAAGCCTACAGTTCGATCAAAATTCCGCCAAAGCTAACCGCTCCAGCAGAGAGCTTTTCTATTCCTCCGGATGAACTCAAGAAGTCCTTTTTGGAAGACAATCCGAAGCTTAGCAATGAGAGCCTCGCGATCAGCTGCGGGAACAACTATCTGACCGGCGTCCACGTATGCCTGACGAAAGACTTGCAACCGACTTCCTGCACCGATATTCGAGATTGCCGTGCGAACGTTGTCAAGGTGCCGCCAATTCGTTGATTGGAAGCGAGTTGTTGAAAGCTATTTGCTAGCGATACAAACTGAGAAGTCGTGATGGCATCTCAGGGAGCCCAAATCACAATTTATGGGAGATCACATGAGAACCAGCAAAACCGCGTTATGGGTAGTTTTGATGTTCGTGCTCTGCGGCATGTCATTTGCCCAGAAGAAATCCTCGAAAAAGCCGGCGGAAAGCGCAAATCTAGCCGCCAAGGTTGATCTGAATACGGCGTCGGAACAAGACCTCGAGGCGCTGCCTGAAGTTGGTGCTGCCACCGCAAAGAAGATAATCGCGGCGCGACCTTATAGCAACGTCAGTGATCTGCAAAAGGCTGGACTGTCGGCCAAAAAAATTGAGAAATTGACACCATTGGTAACAGCGAGTGGTGCTGGCGCCTCCGCTGAAAACGCGAAACCGGCGAAAGGCGAACGTGCTCCGAAAGGTGCAAAATCCGTCGCAGCGAAGTCGGATGCAACGGCCACGTCATCGTCCGGCGCCAAAGTTGATTTGAATACCGCCAGCGAAAAAGAGATCGAAGACTTGCCAGGCGTGGGGACTGCGACAGCTAAGAGAATTATTGCGGCCCGGCCGTATGCTTCGGTAAACGACCTGTCGAAGGCGGGACTCTCAGCGAAGAAGATCGAAAAGATCACCCCCATGGCGACCGTTAGCGGATCGGCGTCTTCAGGCTCTTCCGATTCCAGCTCCTCTACGTCTTCCTCTTCTGCGCCTGGCCCGGCTGCACCGCGAAGCAGCGAGTCTGCGCCGAAGAGTTCCAAGATGCAATCTTCTTCATCAGAGTCGAACTCCGCATCTAAAGCCCCGGCACAGACTCCACCGCAAAAAGGTATGGTCTGGGTCAATCTGGACACGAAGGTCTATCACAAAGAAGGAACTCGCTGGTACGGCAAGACCAAGAACGGAAAGTTTATGAGCGAGAGCGATGCAGTTGCTGCCGGCTATCGCGCTTCGAAGCGGTAAAAACCGCTGCGCGGACTTGCGACAGCGCACCAAATTCGTCCGCATGAATTGGAGGACCAATGGGATTTCTCGGGGGATTGTTGAGCAACGTTATGGGTGGAAATGCAAACCCGGAACATACCAACGTCGCACAGGTACTCTTGCAGAACCTCGGCGATAATCGGGGGTCCGGAGGGCTGCAAGATATCCTGAACAAATTTCAAAATGCAGGCTTGGGGGAACAGGCAAATTCTTGGGTTAGCACGGATGCCAATCAGCCCATTAATCCTGACCAGGTAGAGCAGGGCATGGGGTCTGGATTGTTGAATCAACTCGCCGCGAAGGCGGGAGTTTCTCCGACTGTTGCCAAGATTGCATTGGCAGCTGCGCTGCCGTTCATCGTGAATCATCTGACGCCCAATGGCCAGGTGCCGGACCAAAGTTCAATCGCGCAGAAGATTAAAGGGATGCTAGGCAACGCTGCCTAATTGCGGCTCTGTTGATCTCCGCTGGACGGGTCGCCAGAACTAATGGACTGGCGTAATTCGTCCACCGATCCCTGCATTAAATCTCTAAGCACTGTTACCTCCGCGGTAATCGCTGTTCTTATCGTGGGCTCGGCATCGGGAGCGAATAGGGAAGAGTGGTTCGACGGCAAATTCGTGCCCCTCTTCTTTGCCTCCACGAACTTTTCCGGATCAGCGCCTCCTAACGAAAAATAAAAAGATGGAATGCTCTGCTGCGTGAAGTATGAAAAATCCTCGGAAACCATCTGCGGTTTGTCGTCTGAAACGTGGTCGCTCCCCAGCTTTGACCTAAGGGTTTTCGTAAGCCGCTGCGCCAACGTGGGATTGTTGTATACCGCGTCAGTTGACTCATAATGTTCGATTAACGGCAAACGAGTCACGCCCGCGGACTCAGCTTCAGCTTTGACGATGCGCGCAATCGCAGCAAGGATTTGCTTGCGAATTTCGGGTTTGTAAGTTCGGATGGTCAACCCAAGCTCCGCCTGATCAGGGATGATGTTATTTTTCGTCCCTGCATGAATGGTGCCGACCGTGATCACGGCGGCTTCTGTCGGCTGCACCTCACGCGACACGATTGTCTGCAGCGAAAGAATTGTTTTCGCCGCGATTATTATCGGATCAATGGTGGTCTCAGGAGCAGCTCCATGACCGCCTTTGCCGTAAATCGTGACTCGCAACGAATCGGCGTTGGCATAACGATAACCGGAACCCATACCAACACTCCCTGCGGGCAGCCCATTCCCCACGTGCAGGGCGATGGCAACGTCAGGTTTTGGGAAGCGAGTGAACAAACCATCCTCAATCATCTTGTGAGCGCCCGAAATGGTTTCTTCAGCGGGCTGGCCAATCAAAATCAAGGTGCCATGCCACAGGTTCTTCTCGTGCGCCATAACCGAGGCAGTGCCAAATAACGACGCCATATGGATGTCATGTCCGCACGCGTGCATGACTGAAACCTCTCGTCCCAAGTCATCCTTGGTACGAACTTTGCTGGCGTAAGGTAATCCGGTTTTTTCTTCCACCGGAAGCCCGTCTAGCTCGGTGCGCAGCATTACAGTCGGCCCCGTCCCATTTTTTAGGACTGCTACCACGCCGGTGCCACCCACGTGTTGGGTGACGTCGTAGCCGAGGCTTCGAAGACGGGCGCCCAGTTTTTCAGCGGTATGCGTTTCGTGAGCAGAGAGCTCGGGATTCTGGTGCAAATCTGTGTAAAGGGAGTAGGAGTCTGCGTAAACATCTTGAACTTCGCTGCGGGGGGCGCTTTGAGCGCAGGCCCACGTCGAAAAAGTTATCAGAATTAGTAATTGCGTTGGTCTCATGGCCGCGAATCATATCCGGAGTGCCACAGAGACAGCAAATCGGCATCGGTCGCAAATCGAATTTTCTGCGCCCAGCACTTCACACTTGAGAAAGAGCCGTGTAGGCTTATGGGCCGAGGTTCA
>JBEEGK010000165.1:0-3068 GCA_041166845.1 Acidobacteriaceae bacterium | reverse complement strand
ATCGGCGGCCAATCCTTCATCGAGAGTTTCGAAGACGGCTTCGCGTTCGTCTGGAGCGAGGTTTTCAACAATATCCGCGATGTCCGCCGGATGCAGACGGGACAGACGTTCGTGGGAAATTTTCAGCTTTACCCGTCGCGCCGGGTCAGTTTCGATTAGATCAACGAATTCCCACGGGATCAGCCGGGGAGGAATTCGATGGAGTAACGCCCGCAGCGCCGGCGCCGGAACCACCCCCTTCAGCAGGCGGCGAACTGCCCCGCGAGCCCCCACATCCACCGCCCCGACCTTCAGCATTGGACGGTTGTTCCCGGTCTCCTGATGAAGATCAATGTCGTTTACCCGGACCACCTTGCGCCCGTGGACATCAATGATCTGCTGATCGAGAAGATCACGCTCCAGCAGCAACAGCCCTTCCGAACCATCGGAAACCGGCCAGGATGCAACCGCAGTGTCCGTTCTGATCTCCCCGTTAACAGAGGTTACCGAACTGAATGGAAGCATCCGATCGCCGGATTTAGTGCGCACTACCAGCATGGCGACGCGCGAGCGGTCTTCGCCGGGCGTCAATGCCACCTCACGCACACGGCCGCAACGGGTTCCGGAATCGTCAAAAACCGCGGCACCCAACAGCTCCGTCAGCGAGACCATGGACATCGTTCTGAGAATGTTATGAGACCGCAGAAGTGTCAATAGAGAAACGCCGCGATCGTCAAATTTCTTGCACGAGAAAACAGAGTACGCTTCTCGTTGACATTTACGCCTGGGAAAGGGCAAACTACCGAATCCGCTGCTCGCGGCGATCTCGCTTCATTGGCGCCTGAAGCAAGGCTTTTTCGAGTCACGGCCAGTTCTATGCATGCTTCAACATCTTTCGTTGCGATCAAGTAACCATGACCGAAGCCCGGGTCTCTTACACTTTCGATTCGACGCTGAAAACAGTGGACAACGCGGAACAGGAAGCCAGTCGCATCGCAACTCAAGCCGGCTTCGACGAAGATCAGGTCTTGCAAATTTCCATGGCGGTGCGGGAGGCCGCGGTCAATGCGGTGCTTCATGGCAACGCATACGATCCTGGCAAAAAAGTATCGTTAGACTTTGAAACTACCGTGGACGACCTGATCATAACGATTCGCGATCAGGGCAAAGGGATGGATTTGGAAAAGATTCCCGATCCGTTGGCTCCTGAGAATCTGTTGAAGACATCAGGCCGCGGAATTTTTTTAATACGTTCCTTTATGGATGAAGTGCAAATTCATCCGTCACGCACCGGTACCGAAATTAAACTCGTTAAACACGTCCACGGATCAGCCGCGGACGCCAAGGAGGCTTCTCAGTGAGCATGAAGATCAGTGTTCGTCAGTTAGATGGCGTAACTATTGTGGATTGCAGTGGCCGAATCACTTTGGGTGAAGGTAGTGTCACGTTGCGCGATACAGTTCGCGAACTGCTTGCCAAGGGCCAGAAAAAAATCCTTCTTAACCTTGCGGACGTAAATTACATAGATAGCTCGGGAATCGGTGAACTGGTTAGCGCCTATACCACCGTGCGCAATCAGGGCGGGGATCTGAAACTCCTCAAGCTGACCAAGAAAGTGCATGACCTGCTGCAGATCACCAAGCTCTATACCGTCTTTGACGTGAAGGATGACGAAGCGGCTGCGGTCAAGGCATTTAATTAGAAATTGGCTCAGTGAATCCCAATTCGGGAGGCCGGTGTTCTAGCGCCGGCCTGCAATTTCTATAACCCCTTTCCTTTCTGGGAAAAAATTCCGGTTTTTTCGCTTTGTCTCTGCTTACACCCTGCCCACCCTCCTACAATGACTGCGTAACCCCTTGCTCCTGTCCGAAATAAGGAGGATGGCCGTGCATATTCGTCCAGTGTGGGTTCCGCTAACTTTGCTGCTTCTGGTCAACCTTGGAGTTTCGACCTATTCGCAAGCAGAATGCCTGTCGCCCGATGCCACAATTGAACATATCGGAGAGACACAATGCGTCAGTGGAACAATTGTCGACTTGGAACGCGACGACAGTGGAACTACTTACCTGCGCCTATGTGAAGATTCCCAACATTGCGTACTGACTGCGGTGATTGCTCCCGGTGATTTATCGCACTTTAAAAATCTCGAGGGCCTGATTGGGAACAGCGTCGAGATTCGCGGAAAATTGCAAGCGATCGGCGGACGTACACAAATCACACTGCAGGAACGAAGACAACTACGACCGCAACCAGCTTCGGAAGATAGGCCGCTGACTTTGCTCAGGGAGTACGATGCGGACCATAAAGGCAGTTACAGCGCGGGCAAATTCAATCATCCGAAGAGCGCGCGTAAAGCTGTTAAAAAGAAACAGCCGGAAACACTTCCCATAGACGTGCCAGAGGACGCTGAAGCCGACTAACTGAACGCTCGCTGACTAGACTAGTCCCTTACGCAATGCTTCCAGCGGATACTTCGTGCCCCGCCATATAACCCCTTGCTGCCAGAGCGTGAGAAGAGTAGAGCGCAGGAGCGTGTAAACAAACAACAACGTGCTCACCGGATGCAGGCAAACGTAATAAAACGGAATCCCACTCTTTGCCGACATGCCTACGTAAACGCAAAATATGCAAGCAAGGCCGCCGGCGTAAGGCACGCGCGCCCACCCATGAGCAAGCCAAATACCAAGGAATGGCATAAGATTCAGGAAGCCTAGTGCGAAGGCCGAGGCCAACGCCCGCGGCCATTGAAAGGACATGATCGCGAAGAAATTTTTGGTGAGATTGTTCACCACACCCATGGCACCGAAAGCCCAGCGGATCGAAATCAGGTCTTTGCCAAAAACGTTTCTCTGCGCGTATCCAGCATTCTTTACGATTTTCCCCAGCTTCATGTCGTCAATGACTTCAAAGCGGAGCGCGTGGTAGCTCCCAATCGCTTCGTACACTTCCCGCCGGACCATGTTGAATGCGCCCACTCCCATGTGGTCTTTCGTTTTCGGATCCGCCACTTTCCAGGGACGATGCCCGAAGATGAAGAGAGTCTGAAAGAAGGCAATCATCATCTTCTCGCCAGCAGTCTTCATGATCAT
>JBEEGK010000164.1:0-4652 GCA_041166845.1 Acidobacteriaceae bacterium | reverse complement strand
GGCTGGCGAGCGAAGTGGCCTTTCACGATGGCATTGCACGCTATGAGCACCAGTACAACCGGCGCAGCCATCACCATATGGTCTGCACGGAGTGTGGCAGTTCGGTCGAATTCTTTTCGCCCGAAGTTGATATTCTTGAGCGGGAGATTGGCCGTAAGCATCGTTATCTGACCACGCGCCACACCTTCCAAATTTATGGAACCTGCGAAGATTGTCGAAGAGCTTCGCGGCAATTAACTTAGTGATCAGCATGAAGAATTTTAATTTTGAAATAAAGGCAACAGCCAATCGAATGATGCAGTGTTCACCTTGTGGGTCTCTGGTGTCGGACGATCACGTTTCTTGTTTCCCTGGGGGACTCCGATGACGTTAGAACCCGCAGAAACGCAGGCCGAGGAAATCCTTGAAGAAAGAGAGTCAATACGTCCGGCGCTCGGATCCAGAGACCACATCTTCGCGGCACTCGCTTACTTCGCATTTCCAGCGGCGATTGCATTTTTGCTGGCGAGGCCTTTTAAGAATTCCACGTACATTCGCTTTCACTCCTTGCAATCCATTTTCCTGGCGGTAAGCTCTGTCGTAACATTTGCCGTGCTCGGTCTGGCTCAACCGGCAGGTCAGCTGATCGTTTTGCTCCTGGCCGCTCTCGCTTTATTGTTCTTCGGCATCATCTGGATTGCGCTCATGATCGAAGCGTTGACCGGCAAATCTTTTCGGCTGCCCCTGATAGGCACGTTCGCTGCCCGGCAAGCTGCCAGGTAAGCAAGAACGTCTCTCAATTAAGACTGCAAATTCGCCATTGCCTGCGACGCAGAGTTCTGTTACTGTGCGCGCGTCTGGAGATTGCTGCCTGCTCGTGGGTCCTTCTGTCTGCCCAGATCCCACGAACGAGCGGGCTGGAGGAACAATGGCTTTCTGTAGCTCGTGTGGCACACAAATTCCCGATGGATCTACCACCTGTCCGGCTTGCGCGGGCCGGGCTGCTGCCGCAACCCCTGCTCAAACGTCAGGCGGTCTTACCGACAATGTTGCTGGAATGCTGGCTTACGTCACAATTATTCCAGCGATCGTTTTTCTGGTGCTGGAGCCATATAACCGCAAGAAGTTCGTGCGCTTTCACTGCTTTCAATCCATTTTTTTCTTCATTGCATTGATCGCGCTGCATTTCGCGCTTTCCATTTTCGCGTTCATGCCAATGATGGCTTTGATCACAATTCCTTTGCATCTGGTAATTTCGCTGGGAGGATTTGTCCTTTGGATCATTCTCTTAATGAAAGCCAACCAGGGACAAATGTATAAACTGCCTGTCATTGGAGATTTAGCGGAGAAGCAAGCGAACGCATGAGCAAAGGTGTCCGTCTGCCAAAGTGCACCGCTCTGTAAACACCCATGTCATCCTGAAGACGCCGAGTTTCGCGCTTGCGTGGAACTCCGGACGAAGGACCTCTGCATTTCTCCTGGAACCGCCGATGTAGGAATGCAGGGACCCCGCGCTGCGTCAGGATGGCCCCTTGGCGTAGGCCCGGCTGTCGGGGACGCCTGCTATTTCCCTTAAATTTTCGTCCGATCTCCGATACTCTGTTTGGCTGCGGAGATTAGGAGGGCCATTGAAAGTTCGCGTTTTCTATCACGACAAGTGTTTTGACGGGGCCTCGTCCGCTGCACTTTTTTCTCGCTTCTACCGCGAGCGGATACGCACCGACGTCGAATTTGTATTTTCTGGGCTGCTGCATCGCGCAGGCGCATTGTTCAATGAAAAGGATTTTGATGGTGACGAAAATGCCATCGTGGATTTCAAGTATTCCAGCTCTCCTAAAATTACCTGGTGGTTCGATCATCACCAGAGCGCGTTTTTAAGTCCCGAGGACGCTGCTCATTTCGAGCAGGAGCAGAGCACGCGAAAATTCTATGATCCGGATTTTAAGTCGTGTACGAATTTCATCGCCGCCACTGCGGAACAGCGGTTCGGCTTCAATCCCGCGCCGGTCGCGGAGTTGCTGCACTGGACCGACATTGTCGACGCCGCTCTCTACGCCGACGCACAGACCGCGGTAGAAATGAGAGAGCCTGCCATGAAGCTGACCATGGTCATCGAGTCCACGCAAGATCCTGAATTCCTGCCGCGGCTGATTCCGTTGCTGGCTGAAACGCCGCTTGCGGAAATTATCGAGCAGCCTTTCGTGGCTTCGCTGCTGCCCCCACTTCTTGAACGTCACCAACGTTCGATTGCTATTATCAAACAGGCCACCGAATCGAAGGATGGCACCCTATTTTTTGATATCACCGGGCATGAGCTGGAAGGCTACAACAAATTCGTCCCGTACTATCTGCATCCGGAATCCATTTACAGTGTGGGATTAAGCAAGAGCAGTTTTCGAGTCAAGGTATCTGTGGGGTCGAATCCCTGGGCTCCTAGCGCGCCAACCGTGAATTTGGCCAAAATTTGTGAGCGCTACGGAGGCGGCGGACACGCCCGCGTCGGCGCTATTTCTTTCGACATCAGCCAGCATGAGGCGGCAACAAAGGCTGCCAAGGAAATTGTCGAAGAACTTCGTGGCAGCGTCCGGGCAGCGCAGGTCTAAGTTGGCACTTCCCGTTAACTCACCTTCGGAAGTGCCCGCGTCGCCTTCCTCTCTTCTTCTCCTTCGCGCGGAACATCTCGGCCGCACCGTGAAGGACAAAATTAAAAATAAAGATAGGGTCCTGGTTGAAGACGCGACCTTTGATGTAGGCGCGGGCGAGACACTTGCCATCGTCGGTCCCAGCGGATCCGGCAAAAGCTCATTGCTTCGGCTCTTAAATCGCCTCGATGAACCAACCAGCGGGACTGTATACCTGGAAGGACGAGACTATCGCGAGTTACGTCCTCAGGATTTGCGCTCGAAGCTCGGCATTGTGATGCAGCGTCCCTATCTCTTTCCCGGAACAGTAGAAGGCAACTTGAGGTTTGGACCGGCGCAACGCGACCAGCCATTGAGCCGGGAAGACGCAGAAAGGTTGCTCGCCGACGTAGGGCTGCAAGGGTATGGCGAACGTAACGTCACGCATCTTTCCGGAGGCGAAGCACAGCGAGTTTCTTTAGCTCGCACCATGGCAAACTCTCCACTGCTGTTGTTGCTGGATGAGCCGACGTCGGCTCTGGATGAAGCATCCAAGATCGAGGTTGAAATGACCCTTCTAAAAGTCGTCCGGGAACGGGCGCTTGCCTGCATCCTGGTCACGCATGACACGTCGCAGGCGCTTCGATTGGCACAACGTGCGCTGATGCTTGCGGCCGGAAAAGTAGTCTGCGTTGGTGTTGCGAGCGAGGTGTTGCATGCTTAAGTGGTTTTTCACCGACCAATTGCGCCTTGGACTTGTGCAGGCAGCGGTCGCCGCTTTGTCCGCCATCGTCCTGGTGTTGCTGGCCCGGAGGCGCGGAGTTCATCTCGAGAAAGAAACTGCGGTCGCCATGGTGAGAGGCGTCCTGCAGATAGTCGCCGTCGGATCACTTTTGGTGTTACTGCTGCACGGTCCGAAGTGGAGCAGCGTATTCTTGCTCGCGGGGATGATTGTGGCTGCCGGCGCAACTTCGGCCGACGGGCGAACGGATTGCCCGATGCTTTCCGAATTTCCACGTGGTCAATCGCACTCGGGGCGGGATCGGTGATTGCGATCATGACCGCCTTGGGCGTGATTGATAGTGGGATCACGTCTCTTGTGCCCATTGGCAGCATGCTAATCGCGAACTCCATGAATACCAATGGGCTCGCGCTGAATCGCTTTCGGGCCGATGTTCTGGCACACGTAGGAGAGATTGAGTCCGCGCTGTCCTTAGGAGCGCCCGCGCGCAACAGTGTCGCGCCTTTTGTGCAATCTTCGCTGGAGGCTAGCCTGATTCCCGCCGTTGATTCGTTGCGTTCTCTCGGCATCGTGTGGATACCCGGTTTGATGGCGGGCATGCTGCTCTCGGGCGCGCGCCCTCTCTACGCGGCGCTTTACCAGTTTGTGGCCCTGGCTATGATCCTGACAGCTTCCGGCTTGACCGCTTTGGTCAGTTTGTTGCTCATTCGTAATCAGACTTTTACTTCCGCGGAACAATTGATACCGCTTGCTGGGAGATAATGGTGTTTCTATGAGTATCGCTGCCCAAACGATGCCCGCGCGCACTGAACATGATCGCTGTAATCAGTTAAAGGTGCTGCGGGCGGTCGCTTCGCTCGAACTCGCGAAAGGACTGGTGGTGCTCGCGGCGGCGTGCGCCGTCATCTATCTGGTGCAGCGGGAGGACGTCGGGGACATCGCATTCGCTTTCCTCAGGATGTTGCATATCAGTCCCGATCATCATTTCGCGCGCGTCTTTCTGGAGTGGGCGGACCGCATGACGGACGCCAGAATTTCCGTGATCGCAGGCTTTGCGGGGATCTATTGCACGCTTCGCTTTGTTGAGGCTTACGGGCTATGGAAGGCGCGGACCTGGGCTGAATGGATTGCTCTGATCTCGGGAACTCTGTACCTACCGATTGAATTGTTCGAAGTGTACCGGCGGATAAACGTATTCCACGTCACTGTATTAATCGTTAATCTTGCGATCGTGCTGTACATGCTGTATCTCATTCGGCAAGACCGCCACGGACTGACTCGCGGTACAAGACTCAAGTCGGAACCCAACC
>JBEEGK010000163.1:0-12691 GCA_041166845.1 Acidobacteriaceae bacterium | reverse complement strand
TGAGTCAGGAGAAAATCTCGGCCCCTCTAAATCCGACGCCTGTCCGATTGGCATAGTCGCTTTTCTAATAATTGTCGCTACCGCCCAAGTAATTGAATAAGAGGAACATATCCCGGAATCTCAATTTGAGTCAATGGCTAACTTGGCACGCAGCAAGGGTCAGGACCGTGTTGTTTAGCCCTTCTGTATCAACGTGAGAATGAGCTGTCCAATGAGACGCGATTTTCGGAGTCGCTCTCCATTTCCAGACGTTTTGCGCTTACTTAAGTTGCTTCACTCCAGAGACATAGCGCGATTCGACAAATCGGACGAGACTAAGGAAGACAGTGGCAGGAGCATTGCATTGAATGTTGCACGTGTCATAGCTGGAGGAGCCGTGTCTCTTAAGACAATTCGAAAATGGAGTGCCGGCGTACTGTTTGGCGCGCTGGCTCTGAGCTCTGCGGTCTTGGTCCTGCAGCCAGGTTCAGCTTTTGCCCAGGAAGTTTTGCTCCGCAAAGTGAAAACTAGAATACCGCCCGACTATCCGGAACTCGCTAAACGAATGAGCCTTGCAGGCACCGTGAAGCTGGAAGTAGTCGTCGCTTCCAACGGCAGCTTGAAAAACGCAAAGGTACTTGGCGGACATCCAGTTCTCGCGACTGCCGCCCTGGATGCCATCAAGCGCTGGAAGTTCGAGCCAGCAAACGCGGAAAGCACCGGAACGATCGAATTTCGGTTTGCTCCGAACGGCCAGTAAATTTTTCGTAGAACTGACGGAGACATGCGACAGAGACATTGCACGACCACAAGCAAGGGCTAGGCGGAGGAACCAGAAATGATGATTGGCAAGAAGCTTTACATGAACTTCGGGGCCGTCCTGGCGATGGTGGTTGTGCTATTCCTGGTCAACCTGATTGCCACGCAACGCGAGCGTAGCGCCAAGGCTGCGGCCGCAGAGGCGCTGCAGATCGCGGAGATCAACGACAAAGTCAGATTTCAAATGATGCAAAACCGTCTCTATCTGGGAAATTATCTTTTGAGTGGCGACAGCCGCGAGATTGACCGGATGAACGAAGGCTTGCGCATTCTGGACGACAAGATACAGGCGAGCATCCAACTCAGTAATTCGGAACTGCAGAAAACTGTCTTAGGAAAGTTACAGCAGGATGAAAAATCCTGGCAAACCGAGTTCGCTGGACCGTTAGAAGAGAAACGCAAGCAGGTGGATTCCGGCAACTCCACCGTAGCGGAACTTCAGATTTTTTATCTACAGAAAGATGCCGCTTCCTGGATAACGAACTCGACCGCGCTTTTAGAGACAGCGGAAAACGAAAACAGGAAAGTTCTCGACCAGCGCCGTAAGTCAGATGAAACCGCCGGGGCAGCCACGATCGTGGTAGCCGCGTTTAGCACGCTCATCGCCCTGATTCTAGGTGTTGTCATCGCTTACACCACCGCAAAATCAATCACCGAGCCGTTGAACGACTTGATGAAGGTATCGCAGCAGATTGCGACTGCGGGCGATCTCGACCACGTCATAACTATCAACCGGAAAGACGAGATCGGCCAGTTGGCGCAGACCTTCACTAGCATGGTCACTTACCTAAAGGAAATGGCCGCGGTTTCGGAGGCCATCGCCGGTGGCAACCTGACCGTCGAAGTTCAGGTACGTTCGAAGAACGATACCTTGGGCAACGCTTTCACGCGCATGATCGCGGGATTGCAAACGTTGGTCCGCAACGTCCGGGACGCGGCCTCGCAGGTTGCCAGCGCCTCCAGTCAAGTGGCGGGCGCATCTGACGAATCCGCAAAAATCAGCCTACAGACGTCGTCGGCAATTGACGAGGTAACCAGCACCATGCACGAGATGAGCGTCAACGTGCAGAACATGGTGAAAAGCACTCAGGTGCAGGCGTCGAGTGTTAGCGAAACTTCCGCCTCAATCGACCAAATGGTGGCATCCATCCAACGCGTTGCCGACACGGCAAAAGTATTGCTGGATATTTCAAACCGTTCGCGCGAAGAAGTTCACAGCGGCATCACCACAATGGATAAAGCGACTGACGGCTTGAACAAGATCAACAACACCATCCGATCATCGGGAGAAATTATTGACGTTCTCGGTCAGCGCGCGGATGACATTGGCAAGATCATCGAGGTCATCGACGATCTGGCCGAACAAACGAACTTGCTTGCTTTGAATGCTGCGATCGAAGCGGCGCGTGCTGGAGAGCATGGCCTGGGTTTCGCAGTGGTTGCAGATGAAGTCCGCAAGCTGGCGGAAAAATCCGCGCAGGCCACCAAAGAGATTTCTGAGTTGATTGCAAGCATCCAGAAGGAAGCCCGCAAGGCCGTCACCAACATGGAACAGAGCACGGACATCGTGAACGAAGGTCTGGGACTGGGCGAGGAATTGAGCAGCGCCTTGCGAAAGATCTCCAACGTGGTCACCGAAGTCTACAAATTTGCTCAAGAGATCGGGGCAGCCACCAACGAACAATCTCACGGGTCAACGCAAATCGCCCGCGCCACCACCCGCCTGAATGAGATCACCCACGAAATTAATTCGGCGGTGGAAGAGCAGGCTTCCGGTGCGCACGCGGTTGTCAAGGCGATGGAGCGCATGCGCGAGTTGGTCCAGCAGACAACATCCGGATCCACCGAACTTGCAGCTTCCGCCGAACAGATGACGAAGATGTCGCGCGATCTTCTCGACTCCATGGACCGTTTCGCTCTGGAAGAAATTGAGCGCGCCTTAGGGCAGCGGCAGGACAACGCCACGGGGAAACGTATCGCGCGTCAAGCTGCGGCCGGCTCCCGAGCATAAACGATTGCAGACACCCTTATGACTGTGACCGTCACCACGATGAATCGTGAACTCCATATCGTCGGCTTCCAGGTCGGACGCGAAACCTATGGCGTCCCGATAACCTCCCTGCACGAAATCGTCCGCGTGCCAGAAATCACCGCCGTGCCTGACGCTCCCGATTACATGGAGGGCGTTATCAATTTACGCGGCAAGATTGTGTCAGTCATTGATCTGCGCAAGCGTCTGGGCGAAACCACCAGCGCGTTAGGACGCCGTAATCGCATTCTGGTGGTGGAGCACAACGGACGACTCTCCGGCTTGATCGTTGATTCCGCCTCAGAAGTCTTGAAGATTCCAGCATCGGACGTCGAACCTTCTCCCCTCATCTCTCAGGACGGTGGACTGAACTGCGTAACTGGGCTGGGCAAGCACAAGGGCCGTTTGATCGTTTTGCTCGATACCGCGAAGCTTCTGGAATACAGCAGCCTGCGCAGTAAACATTCCGAAAAAGAAGTGCCGCCGGCCTCAAAGATCGAAATTCATGCGGCCAAAATTGGACCTGCGGCATCGTCCGCACCCCAGCAGCCAGCAACCTTGGAAAACGGGCGATGACATTGATGAGTTCCACCGCCTTAGCGCCGCAGTTCACTGAACCCGAGATGAAATTGCTGCAAGCCCTGATCTATCAGGAGTGCGGCATGCATTTCGATTCTCGTCGCGCGCATTTTCTTCAGGACCGGTTGCAGCGCCGGCTGAGGGAGTGCCAGTTAGATTCTTTTTACACCTACTATCGGCTCCTCATCAGCGAACAAGGCAAGCAGGAACTCGCAAATCTGCTGGAAAATTTGACTGTCAACGAAACCAGCTTCTTTCGCAACAAAGCCCAGATGGATTTATTTCACAAACAAATTCTGGATGAAATGATTCGTAGCAAGCAGCAGCGTCGAGATTTTTCGCTCCGTATCTGGAGCGCGGGATGTTCCACGGGGCAAGAGGCTTACACCATAGCCATGCTGATCGCAGATTCACTGGCGTATTTTCAACTTCGCAATCCCGCGAGTGCGGACGCGCCCTGGCCAAAGCCGGTGGTGCCGGCTCCCTGGAGAGTTGAAATTCTGGCGAGCGACATCAGTTATTCAGTTCTTCGAGCCGGGCAGGAAGGCACCTACAACGAAAATCAGATGGCTTCCGTGGACTATAGCTATCGCCTGCGATATTTCGACAAAATCGGTGAGCGCTATGCGGTAAAAAAAGCCCTGAAGGAACTGGTCCATTTCGATTTTCATAATTTAAAAACAGAATTCCTGCCGCAACACAACGACGTCATTTTCTGCCGCAACGTGATGATGTATTTCGATGAAGCGGAGCAGAAGCGGCTGGTGGAAAAGTTTTCGCGCTGTCTCAATCCTGGAGGATATCTCTTCGTGGGGCATGCCGAGAGCCTGCTGGGTATTAGCGACAAATTCAGCATGATCTATCGTGACAGCGGAACCGCCTATCAGCACCTGGGGGTCAAGCCTTGAGCCGCTACTCCGAAGATCGGGCCGCCGAACTGCGAGAGCTCTTTTTTGAGAGCGCGCAGGAAGTGCTGCAATCGTTTAACGACGAAGCCCTCAAGATCGAGAAACAGCCAGGCGATCTTGAAGCAATACGCAGCCTGCGACGTGCAGTGCATACCTTGAAGGGCGATGCCGCTACCTGCGGCTTCATCGAGCTCAGCAACCTCGCGCACCAATTCGAAGATGCTCTGGCTGTGGAAGCAGATGTGGCGGGCGTATCGCTGGCGGAAATCGCCTTTAGCGCCGCAGACACGTTTGCTTTGATGTTGACTGCTTACCGCAAAGAAACCGAGCTCCCGTCCACGGAGAATTTGAAGAGCGCGATCAGCGAGCTGGCGAATAGTCAGCCGAATGAAAAGCGACATCCGGAAGTCCGCCACAATTCTACGGCTGCCTGGACGGAATACGAAAAGCTTGTAGCGGAGAACGCCCAACTCCAGGGAAGACATGTTTTTCAAATGATCGTGATCATAGATCCCCTGTGCGCGATGCCGATTGCAGCTCGTCAGATGATCGTGATGGCGCTCAACACTCTTGGTGAGGTTCTTGGGACCAGGCCGGAACCGGGATCCTCAGAGGTCAGCCGCCACTTCCAATTGCTTCTGGCCACGAACTCGAACGAGGACGCAGTTGGCGCCAAGTGCCGCATTCCTACGGTGGTTTCGAATGTGGAGCTTCGCCCCTTAAGTCGTTCAATGCCGCAACCTGCTGTTGAGGCTAATCTCCAGCCACCGCAGAGTGCCAGTGTAATCGCCGTTAAGCAGAGTGGCTTAAACAAAGATCTGAGTACGAAAGAGCTCGCTTCTCCCATTCCAGCTCTGGAGGATGACGGGCACGAACACCACGCGGCACTTGCTGCCTCCGCTGAAGAACGCGAGGCTGCGGTCCACAAAGCTTCAGGCCGGTCCGGCACTGAAAACGTTTTGCGCGTGGACGCTGAAAAAATTGATAACGTTCTGAATCTGGTTGGAGAATTAATTATTGGGAAATCCATGTTGCAGCAGGCGATGAACGAATTTGCAGAGCGCTATCCGAAAGAACTAATACGAGGAAAGCTTGCCGATGCGATGGCGTTCCAAAGCCGGGTGTTAAACGATTTACAGAGATCTGTGATGAAAGTTCGCATGGTGCCGGTGGAGCAGTTGTTCCGCCGTTTCCCTCGCATGATTCGCGATCTTGCCAAACGTTGCGACAAGCA
The DNA here is from genome assembly GCA_041166845.1 of Acidobacteriaceae bacterium. GTDB lineage: Bacteria > Acidobacteriota > Terriglobia > Terriglobales > Acidobacteriaceae > JALYIM01. Next base: position 7,143 of record JBEEGK010000163.1, on the reverse strand, counting down.
AGTGCAATTAGTCGTCCACGGCCAAAACACCGATATGGATAAAGGCCTGCTTGATGCTATTGCAGAGCCCATCACCCATCTTGTTCGAAACGCGATCAGCCACGGCATTGAAACCAGCGAGCAACGTATTCGCAACCACAAGCCGGCTCACGGAACCATCCACCTGAATGCATATCACCAGGCAAGTCAGGTGATCGTCGAAATCACGGACGATGGCGGCGGCATCGATGCTAACAAGATCAGACTGAAAGCCGTGAAGCAAGGCATCATAAGCGCGGAAGAGGCTTCTCGCATGTCGGATTCCGAGCTCTTAGATCTTGTTTTCAAGCCGGGATTCAGCACTGCGGACGTGATTACAGATGTTTCGGGGCGCGGAGTCGGATTGGACGTGGTGCGAAGCGTCTTAACCCGTCTGAAAGGTGGAGTCGAAATCGAGACCCAGGTTGGGAAGGGCACCACCTTCCGGCTGAAACTTCCATTGACGCTCGCCATCATCAAGGCTCTTTTATTCCGAGTGGAGCAACGGCTATACGCAATTCCGATTAATGCGGTGGCTGAAATCGCGCGCGCCCGGGAATCTGATCTGCACCGGGTGGATAACTACGAAGTGCTTCAGTTACGCAACCAGGTTTTGCCAGTTATGCGGCTCGGGCGTTCGCAAGAGGTCGTCCCCGACGGCAATTCTGCAAAGATTTTTGTTTTAGTCCTTTCTCTGGGCGAGCGGAAACTTGGCTTAATCGTGGACGCCCTCGAGGGTGAGGAGGAGCTGGTGGTCAAGGCATTGGATGGTCACACGATTGTGACTGACCTGGTCAGCGGTGCTTCCATTCTTGGCGATGGGCGGGTGGTTCTGATCATGAATTTGGCAGCGATTGTGGAACGCTTCTCCAAGTCTCGCTCGGTCGGGCACGCCGGCGCGAGCTCTGGACTTCTGCTCTCGTATTCCGAGCGCACCCAAACCGCAACAGCGGCAGCGGTGAGCCGATGACTACTCCTGCAATCCGCGTTCTGGTCGTGGATGACTCCGCCCTGATGCGGAAGTTGATTCCGCAAATCCTGCAATCCGATTCTTCGATCGAGGTGGTCGGCACTGCGATGGATGGAAACTTCGGTCTGAAGAAGATTGACGATCTCAAGCCGCAGGTCGTGACTCTGGATCTGGAAATGCCTGGCATGGGCGGCATTGACATGCTGAAAGAAATCATGCGGCTTCACCGGGTGCCGGTGATCGTAGTCAGCTCGCATAGCATCGAGGGAGCTTCGGTCACACTGAAAGCTCTGGCATTAGGAGCCTTTGACTTCGTTGCCAAGCCGGCCGACGTGTGGTCGCGAATGCCGGAAGTGGCGCTTGAACTCATTACCAAGATCAAAGCGGCGGCGCAAAGCCGGACAGTAAGCGTAAAGGAACTATCGCAGCCTCCTCGTCGCGGAATCAAAATCAACGCGGCGCCCAAGATAGCGCCAACGCGTTTGATTGCAATTGGGATTTCCACTGGCGGACCTCAGGCATTGCAGTTCATGCTTCAGCAGCTGCCGGCTGACTTCCCCGGAACCATTGTCGTAGTGCAGCACATGCCGGAAGGATTCACTGAGATGTTTGCGCGCAGATTGGACGAATCCTGCGCCATCGCAGTGAAAGAAGCACACTCAGGAGATCTCTTGCTCGCGGGACGGGCGCTGATTTGCCCTGGCAGCCGGCACCTGAAAGTAAAGCATCTGCCACTGGGAAACGTCGCAATCTTGAGCGACGAGCCTCCAGTGAACGGACACAGGCCCTCGGTGGACGTATTGTTCAGAACGGTTGCGGAGTTTGGAGAAAAATCTGTCGCAATTCTGATGACGGGCATGGGCGAAGATGGCGCTCAGGCTATGGGAGCGGTGAAAGCAGCCGGCGGAACGACCATCGCTCAGAGCGAAGAATCTTGCGTGGTTTACGGAATGCCGAAAGCGGCCATCGAACGTGGCTTCGCCATGCACATCGTAGGACTGGACGCCATGGCGAGGGCGGTGCAACGGGAGGCCACACTCAATCGCAAGCGCGGAGTTTTATCGGACGGTATTGAGCGTGGCAAGGGAGCGGGCGCTGGTGAGTCCGCTACTTGAGGAGAGGCTCGAGACGCAGAAGATTTTGGCAGAAATGATGGCAAGAAATTGACCGGGAAGAAATCATAGGAGAGAAGTAATTAGGGGGAGATATGGAGCAGTTTCCAGCAGTAAAGCGCAGCAAGGATGGGCAGCCAGTCCGCTACCTGGTGGTAGATGACTCGGTGTTTGCACGCAAAAACCTAAGCCGGATGATTGAAACATTCGGCGGACAAATCGCGGGCGAGGCCGGGGATGGAGTATCTGCCATCGCCGAGTACGACCGTCTTACTCCCGACATCGTTCTGATGGACATCACCATGCCGCAGATGGAAGGGATTGAAGCTGCCGAAAAGATCGTGCAGCGGCATCCCGACGCGCGCGTCGTCATGGTGTCTTCCGTGGGATATCAGGAAAACATTGTCGCTGCATTACAGCGTGGTGCGCGTCATTTCGTGCAGAAGCCGGTCAAGCCGGAAGTATTGTACGAAGTGATCAAATACGTTCTAGGTGACGATGCTACCGCGGCCAATGCTGCCGGAACCGGAGTCTAAACGATGAAGATGGAATTGATTCAACCTTTCATCAACGCGGCCGACGCCGTGCTGGCGCAGGGTCTGAAAACTCCCATGTCAATCGGCCACCTCAGCATGGAAGAGGAAGCCTATCGCCGGCGTGGCATGGCCGCGATGGTGCGGCTAACGGGTGATATCGAAGGACGAATCATTTTCGATTTGGATCCTCCCACGGCAGTGTGCCTGGCAAGCGGCTTCTCAGGTACTCAGCTGGACGAATCCGACAGCCTGGTGCGCGAGGCGGTTTGCGAACTTGCTAACCAGGTGATTGGGAATGCCGTCGCCACTTTGAATGATCAAGGGTTCCACTTCCGCGTTCATCCCCCCGCTCTGCTCGATGAAGAACACGGCTCCAAAGGCACACACGATACAGAAGCTTTAGTGTTGTGTTTTGAAACTGCCAGCGGAAGTGCGTTTATGAATATCGCTTTGCGATATCACCAGCAGGAGGCGCTGTCGGCCGCGCGCTAGAGCAACGAACGTCTCAGCGAAGTAATTAATACTGGCCCTCAATCAATCCCCTCTCACCCCGACCGACCCAGTTGCTTCGCGATGCGAAGTAACTGGCGAGTGGAGGGGCCTGCTTGGTCCACAATCCAAGGCCCCCCTGAACGGGCAGTTCTCTCGACTGCGCAAAGCGTCCCGCTTTGCTCCGCTCGAGATGACAACTTCTATCTGGAGTTATGGGCCCGTGAGCGCGAACACTGGATTCTGAGGCGCGGGCGGCGGATTGGGATTTGACGGAGTCGGTTGCGGGTTTCCCGCCGGACCAGGCAAGTTGAGCGCAAGAGAATCCGGCGGCGCTCCGGCGGTAGCTAGCGTGTTAATGATCGCGGTAGATCCTGCGTCACAATTCGAAACATACACTTTTGAACTGCCGGCAGCGGCCGCCACGAAAACGCGGAACCGGGTTGTGACCGGATCGCAGATCGCAGGCACGGCAGCCAGCGAAATCACAGTTCCAGTAAGGGTTCCGCTGGAAGCATTCACGACGGTTACCTGCGAGCTCACGCTGGAACCATTCACAGTGGCACTGGCTACGTAGGCTCGGCTGCCATCGGGAAGCGCAGTGACATTTACCGGATTCTGCACTGGCAAAGCAGCAAAAACGTTTAAAGCATCGGTCGAAGCATCCAGGATAGTGAGCGTGTTTGCCGATGGATTTGTAATGTAAAGTCGATTGCGGGTCTTCTCGTAAAACATGAAATTTGCGCCCGCCCCCGCAGAACCAGTGCTGGATACTACGCTGTCAGATGCAGTGTCTATCGCGTAAATGGTGCCGGATCCTCCGTCGAGGACGTAGACTCTTGCACTGTCGGACCGGGCCACAGCCCACGCTGGAGAAGTACCCGTGGCGATGGTTGCGCTCACGGAAAAATCCAACGTATTGATGCCGGTAATCGTTCCACTCCCCTGATTTACGCTGTACAACTTTCTTCCGTCGGGCGTTTCCGCCAGAGCAATAGGCTTCGCGCCCGCTCCCAGTGAAACAAAATTAGAAACAACGTTGGAAAGGGTGGGTATTTCGGCCACGGTCCCGGTGCCGGAATTTGCCACATAGACGGTACCGTTTTGCGTAGTGTCGACGAACACCGGAGCAGAACCGGCAGGCAGAGTTATTGTCGAGGGAACGACGGGTGAGGACGGCGGAGCGGAAAGGAAAGACGAGATAGTATCTTCCAATTTGTTCGCGACGTACACTCTGGACCCATCCGGCGTGAGGGCAGCATGAACTGGGCCGAGCCCAACTTTAACGACGCTAAGGGCGCTATCACCCGAAACGTCAATTTCAGTTATCGTTCCAGGGTTGGACAGACCGTTCTGATTCACCACCAACGCAAAATGAGCCGCCGCAGGGTTCGGAGGAGTGGGAGTAATTGGGAATGCCACCGGACGGTAGGTTTCACCACAGGCGACGCAGATGACAATAAGAACTAGAACGATCAAGGCGCGGGACACCTGCAAAGCCGTCGTCCGCACTTCGGGGAAACAATCCATGAGTTGATGTTTGTCTGACAGAATTTACTATTCTAAAGGTTGAATGGAGAACACGCCACCAACCGAGCAATTAACCCACCTAAATTTTGCCGGTTATTCGATGTCTAGCGTAGGTTGATGCGCGGGGGGCACTCGTGAGTTGCAGCCGGAGGCAAGTCCATAACAGCTCATCGCCTTTTGCGAGGAGTTTTCAGCTAGCGCTGAAGACCGCCAACTTTGTGTGAGTTCACCTCTACGACTTCGCGCGCGAACTCTTCTTTGCCCCCGCTGGAGCGCCTCCGGTTGTGGCGGCGGGCTTCTTCTTCCCTTCCATTTGCGCCAGACTCTCTTTTAACGCGGACATGAGGTCCACGACAGGAGCGAGTTTCTTTGGCTTTTCAACTTCCGCGATGGTCCCGCCTTCAAGTTTAGTCTGAATTAGCTTCTTAAGGTTCTCCTGAAAGGTGTCGTGATACTTCTCTGGATCCCAGTCCGCCGCCAGTGCGTTAATTAACTGATGCGCAACCTTGACTTCGGCGTCTTTCAGCTCGACTTCGGGCGCTCCAAATCCTTCCGCCTCGCGCACTTCCTCGGCATAGTACATGGTGTGAAGCATCATTCCATGATCGCGCGGTCGCAGGAAAACTGTGTACTCGCGGTTGTGCATGGTCAATTTCGCGATGGCGACAAAATTGCTTTCTTCCAGCGCCTTGGTCAACAGAGCATAGGGACGCCGGCCAGCCTCTTCGGGCATCACGTAATACGATGATTCGAAAAAGACGGGATCAACCTCACTCGATTTGACGAACTCGAGAATCTCCATCGTCTTGGCCGTTTTGGGCTCGATCTTTTTGATTTCCTCGGGCTCGATGACTACGTACTCGTCTTTTCGGTACTCATAGCCCTTCACGATCTCACTTCGCTCTACGACGCGGTTGTCAGCGGGGCAATAGAGCTGCTGTTTGACGCGTTGCAGGTCATCGCGATGCAGCATGTTGAAGGAGATGCTGGAGCTGCGCGCCCCTGAAAATAACCGCACGGGCATCGAAATCAAGCCAAAAGTGAGGTATCCAGACCAAACCGAGGCTGCCATATTGTCCCCTCGCCGTGTGAAGTTTCCCAACTACCGGGTGCCCGCAGGCCGCCCACGCTAAAGAGTTTAGAGCAACAACTCTCATTTGATGCAATCTTGTGCGCGGGGTCACCCAGATAACAAAGCGGATATGTGGTATGGGCGTCGGTCAGTGTCTAGGTAATAGTAGTATCGAGCTTGATTCCACTCTTTCGGGATTTAAAAACCAGATTTCGTACTCACAATGAACGATTTGATCACAATCTGGATTGCCGGTGGCACACCGTTTCCGACAGCCGCGGCGGTGACAATTGTGTTTGCCGTCATAGCCTACCTGGTGAGAGGAGTTAGCGTATCGGGCGCGATTGCGGGGTCATTGCTGTGTTTCATCCTTTATACCAGTGCCGGATGGGGGGCGTTTGCCGCCTTGGTGACGGTGTTTCTGCTGGCCTGGATCACAACCAAGATCGGCTACGGCCGTAAAAAGGAATTGGGAATCGCCGAAAAACGCGGGGGGCGCTCGGCCTCGCAAATGTTCGCAAATCTGAGCGTAGCAGCCCTTTTTGCTCTGATTTATGCGGCAATTGATCATCGCGGCGCTTTTCTCCTCGCGGCCGGAGCCGCGCTCGCCGAGGCCGCAGGAGACACCGTCTCCAGCGAATTTGGCCAGAGTCAAAGCCACTCAGCCCGATTGCTTACTACTTGGGAGCCTGTCCCCGCAGGAACTGACGGAGGACTAACCTTGGCTGGCACGATTGCCGGCATTTTCGCGGCGGTTGCTGTAGGCGCGGTTTACGCGAGCAGCGGCGAAATCTCGTGGCGAAGCTTATGGATACTGGTTCTAGCAGCGACTTTGGGATTCATGACTGACAGTCTTCTGGGCGCAACACTCGAGAGGCGCAGGGTGCTGAACAATGATTTTGTAAATTTCCTCTCGACTCTGGTCGCTGCACTGGCGGCACTTGTTATTGCATCAATCTGAATATTCCTCCCTAAAAGCTAATCCTCGAGGAGCCGCGTACAACGTAGCGCTTAGAAGGACTTACCTGTGTTCCGCCCGGCGGTCATGAACTAAGGTTTCTTGTCGTTACCACTCCAATAACCGAGAATTAAAAAGACAGCTTTGAACGGGTACCGGGCATCTGTATTTAGATAGACGTCTCGAATTTGACCTGCCAGCGGAGAGTAATGAAGTTCCAGACAATTGTGATTGGGTACGTCCTGGCTTTGGCGCTATTCCTGTTTGCGCAGCACAGGCGGGCGGATATTGCTCCTACCCCCTCTGTGTTTCACGGAATCGTAGATCTGAGCCATCCCTCAATGGGACCCACTGCCCAGACTGCTTCCTCGAAGGACGCAGCATTTTCGTCCAAAGCGAAGGGCACCATTCGCAATCAGGATAATGCTACGCAGATCGAAGCCCCCGCTCGCGTTTCT
>JBEEGK010000162.1:0-3329 GCA_041166845.1 Acidobacteriaceae bacterium | reverse complement strand
TCTCCTGACTCATTTCCGAAGCTTTTGCTCCGCTTGTCCTCAGCCAGTTCGGCTATCAATTCTTTAACAATTCCCGCAACCACGGAGGGCGTTGCCGACCATCTGCGCGCGATGTTGCGTGCCAGCCTGGTGTGCGTTCTCCTCCGCACCGGGAATGACTTCGATCTGGGCGCGGTTGCCGCTGAGACCCCAGAACTAGAATTAACGGTCCGTTCGCGCTTCGATCGCAAGGGACTGGATTTTGCTGCCAGCCTGGCAAAACGCGCGCTCGATGAGAACCAGTCCGTGACCGCCCCAATCTCACCCGGCAGTCATGCTTTAGCTGACCTGGTGCAGGAGGGACTCTTGCTGGCGGTCCCGTTTCACGCGTCGCAGCTGGAGGGCGCCGTCCTTGTGTATCCCAGCCGGGGAGTGAGCATAGACGAGGAAACAAAATTCTTCATCACCGCGCTAGTGAATATTGGCGCTGCGTCCATCGCGAATGCCGAACTCAGGGTTGCAGCCGAAGAACAGGCAGAAAAAGTTAATGAGTTGCTGGACATCTCGTGCGAACTGACGGCGTTGGCTGATTTAGATCCATGCATGCTGAAATTCGTCCTGGGTGCCAGCGATTTTCTTGGATATGAGCGCTGCTTCGTGGCGATTCCCGATGGACAGGACTTCCACATTCGATGGCAATGCGCGCATGGAGTACGCGAAAAGGTGGATTACATCTTGCCCGAAGACGTGATCGCGGCAACTTCGATGACAAAGGAGGCCTTTTCGAGCAATGACATCAAGCACATCTCCGGGATGAATTTGGACTGGGTTGCGAAACACAAGGTCCACGAAATCCTGACGGTGCCAATGCTCGGAACCGGAGGTGAGGTCCTTGGCATATTCGCGGTCTTGGATCGTTTGGAGCACGCAGACAAAATTCCTGCGGAGGATGTGCGCCGGGCTAAGGCGATCACCACGCACGCGTCCATGGCGCTGGAGGCGACCAAGAATCTTCATCTCTCGGAGCAGTACCGGGTTCGTGCCGAGTCCTTGATGCAATTGGCGCTTGAGTTGAACTCAAATCTTCGTCTTCCCGAGTTCGCCAAAAGTTTTATAAAACGCGCAGTTGAAATGTTAGCTGCGAGCGGCGGAGCGCTCACAGTCAAAGAAGAAACTGGTTGGGAAACAGTATTTTTCCAGGTACCCTCGAGCCCAGAGAACGACAGGGCCGCGAAGATCCGGTACGAAAATACAATCAAGCAAGCTCTTTCACATGCTTCCAAAGACGTCATTCTCTCCACTGCCAGCGATCTTCTGGGCGTTGAAATGGCCAACGCTTTTGAATGGACGGACTGCACTTTGGTTCGGCTCATGGGGCTTTCGCAGGAGCCGATCGGGAGGCTGTGTCTGGCAAACCGTGGCCGTGCCCTGACCGAAGCCGATGATCAGCTGCTGAAAGCAATCACCGGACACGCCTCCGTCGCACTCCAGAATGCCCGTTTCTTCACGCGCATGGAAGGAGCCAACCGGCACTGGATTGAAATTTTTGACGCCATCACCGACTTCATTGTTTCTCACGATGAAGCCGGAAATGTTCTTCGCGTGAATCGCTCGCTGGCGGAGTTCATCGGCGTTCAGCCCTCCGAACTGATCGGCGTCAACATGGGTGCATTACTCGCGGTGAATACTCCGGCGCCCATGCGCGCTTGTCCGTTTTGCCGCCTTAGTGAGAAGGACACCGACGAATATGTTCACCCTGTGTTGGAACGCACCTATCTGGTGTCAACTTCCAGAGTTCACGGCACCGGCAGCGAGCTGCTGCAAACCATCCATGTGCTGAAAGACATCACTGACCGGCGCGAGGCCGAGCGCAGGTATCGCGAGTTGTTTGACAACATCCAAGAAGGTTTATTCTTCTCCACTCCCGACGGGCGCTTCATCGAAGTCAACGATGCACTCGTCCGCATGCTGGGCTATCAAAGCAGGGAAGCGTTGCTTACCGCCGATTTCCGTACTGAAGTTTATTCGTCGCCCGATCGTCATCTGGAACTCGCGAGCCAGATGCAGATACACGGTGTGCTGCGCAATCACGAAGAAACTTTGCGCCGGAAAGATGGAGCGCCGGTACACGTCCTCATCAATGCATTCGCAGTCCGCGACGCCAACAATCGAATCGTGCAATATCGCGGACTAATGCTCGACATCACCGGTCTGAAGAATTTTCAATCCGAACTTCAGCGCGAACGCGATTTCTCCGGCAATATTCTCAACAATACGCAGAGTCTCATCCTGGTGGCGGACCAAACCGGCCTGATAAGTTACGCCAACCGGCGCTGGTCCGACATGGGATACCAACACACCGAGGTCGTGGGCAGACTTCTCGAGGAGTTGGTGGCTCCAGCGCGCCGCGAAGTTTTGACAGACGCCTTCACAGCCATCCTGGCGGGCAATGAGGTGGACAATCTCGATCTCCAAATCCTGCGCGCGGACGGGCGAATCGGACAATTTTCCATGAATCTCAGTCCCATGCGCGATGACCTCGGGAAAGTCACCAGCATTGTGGTGGTCATGAGCGACATAACGGATGCTGCGAGCCTGCAAGCGAAGCTTGTGCATGCTGAAAAAATGGCCGCGGTAGGACAGTTGGTTTCCGGCGTGGCCCACGAGGTCAACAATCCCCTGACCGCGATTCTAGGGTTCGCTGATTTGCTGATGGAAAACACTGAGGTCCCAGAAAGTGCGCGCAAAGATCTACGGGTGATTTTGCAGGAGGCGCAGCGCACTAAGCAGATTGTTCAAAATCTTCTAAGTTTCGCGCGCCAGATGCCCCCCCAGAGAAAGCCGGTACAACTCAACGCGATTTTGCGCCGTACAGTTCAGCTGCGCGCTTATGACTTCCATAGTCGCGGAGTCGAAGTGGTCGAGCAACTGGACCAAGATTTGCCCTACGTCGTCGGGGATGCTCACCAGCTGCAACAGGTTTTTCTGAACATTATGAACAACGCCTACGACGCTGTGCGGGAAGCGATACGCGACGCGAAGATCACGATTATGACCGCGAGAAGCGGCGCGTTTGTGGAAGTTTCGTTCAGTGATAACGGCCACGGGATCACGCAGGCTGATCGCATCTTCGATCCGTTTTTTACCACTAAGGAAGTTGGAAAGGGAACAGGCTTGGGCCTCAGTATCTGCTACGGTATCGTGCGCGAGCATGGTGGAGAAATCCTTTGCTACAACAATTCTGAGGCGGAGGGCGCCACCTTTATCGTGCGGCTTCCGGCTATCGCAGGAGGTGCGTCGGTAGGGGCCGCTGCCGGAGTTACACAACCATGACAATGCGCGCTGTTCAG
>JBEEGK010000161.1:0-5353 GCA_041166845.1 Acidobacteriaceae bacterium | reverse complement strand
TTCATCTCGGGTCCCAGCACCGTGTCAACGCCGGGGAATTTATTCCAGGGAAAAACCGGGGACTTTACGTAAAAACACTCTCCCGTATCCAGATCGGCTTTGCGATCAATATTCTCGGGTAGAAACTCGCGCAACTTTCGTCCGGTCATCAGGCGGGCGGCGATTTTAGCCATCGGCACGCCTGTCGCTTTGGACACGAATGGCACCGTCCTCGATGCGCGAGGATTCACCTCCAAAACGTAAACTGTTCCGGGATCCGATCCATTCCCTTTCGAACTTGCGCCGCCGCTGCGAGGAATCGCAAATTGAATATTCATCAGCCCGATGACTTTCAATGCCCGGGCAAGGCGGAATGTGTATTCCCGCATGCGTGCCAGCAAATGCTCAGGAATATCTACCGCAGGAAGTACGCAGGACGAGTCGCCCGAGTGTATGCCTGCCTCTTCGATGTGCTGCATGATGCCGCCAATGACTATGTCTTCGCCGTCCGAGAGGGCGTCTACGTCTACTTCAATCGCGTCTTCGAGAAAATGATCAATCAGCACCGGGCGGTCCTGAGAATATTCGACTGCTTCCTTCATATATCGCACTACGGTTTCATCGTCGTACGCAATCACCATCGCCCTTCCGCCCAACACATAAGACGGCCGCACCAGCACCGGATACCCAACTCGATTCGCGCCTTCAACAGCTTCTTCAATAGACGCTGCCATTGCGCCGGGAGCTTGCGGAATCTCTAACTGGTCGAGCAGTTTTCCGAAACGCTTGCGATCTTCCGCGAGATCAATGGACTCTGGCGAAGTGCCAATGATGCTTACGCCGGCGGCTTTTAAAGGCAGTGAAAGGTTAAGGGGAGTCTGCCCGCCAAATTGGACGATCACGCCGACCTCTGCGCCTCGCGAGGCTTCGTGTTCGCACACCGCGTACACATCTTCCAGGGTGAGCGGCTCGAAGTAGAGACGATCGCTAGTGTCATAGTCGGTCGACACTGTCTCCGGATTGCAATTGATCATGATGGTTTCATAACCATCGTCACGCAGAGCAAACGCTGCGTGGCAGCAACAGTAGTCGAATTCAATTCCCTGCCCGATACGGTTCGGGCCGCTGCCGAGAATGATGATTTTCTTCTTGTCAGTCGGAGTCGCTTCGTCTTCTTCCTCGTAAGTCGAATAAAGGTAGGGAGTGAAGCTCTCGAACTCGGCGGCACAGGTGTCCACACGCTTATAAACCGGCTTGAGTCCGTTCTTCTTTCTCAAGTGCCGGATTTGCTCTTGTGCACCCTTCCCTTCCAGGCGCCATATTCCCGCAAGACGACCATCCGAAAATCCCATGCGCTTGGCGTCGCGCAAAACTTCGGCAGGAACTGAAGCCATGGGATGCTTCTCCAACTCAAGTTGCATATCATTAATTTCTTTGAGTTGGTAGAGAAACCACGGGTCCATGGAGGTCATCTTCGCCAGTTGCTTTACCGTGTGTCCTTGACGAAGCGCATAGCGAATGTAGGAAAGCCGTTCAGGATGCGGCGTGACCAGCCGTTGCGTGAGGATCTTCGGCTCGATCTTCTCTGACCCAACTCGCTTCCCCGTGTCGAGCGCGCGGACAGCCTTGAGCAGCGCCTCTTTGAACGTCCGTCCGATGGCCATCACTTCGCCAACGGATTTCATCTGCGGCCCCAGGCTCTCGTCAGCGCCGGGAAATTTCTCAAATTGCCACTTGGGAATTTTGACGACCACGTAATCTAACGTCGGCTCGAAGCATGCGGGAGTCTTGCGAGTGATGTCGTTGCGGATTTCATCGAGCGTATAACCCACTGCCAACTTCGCCGCAATCTTCGCAATCGGAAATCCTGTCGCCTTTGAAGCCAGCGCGGATGACCGCGAGACGCGCGGATTCATCTCGATCACGACCATCCTGCCGGTGTGTGGATGTACGCCGAACTGGATGTTCGAGCCGCCGGTTTCCACTCCAATTTCACGAATCACCGCGAGCGCCGCATCGCGCATTGCCTGATACTCGCGGTCCGTTAGCGTCTGTGCGGGAGCAACGGTGATGGAATCGCCGGTGTGCACGCCCATGGGATCGAAGTTTTCAATCGAACAGATAATGATGACGTTATCCTTGACGTCACGCATCACCTCGAGCTCGTACTCTTTCCATCCCAGCACCGATTCTTCGATCAGAGCTTCGTGTACAGGAGAAAAATCGAGTCCGCGAGCCAGCACCTCCATCAACTCTTCGCGATTGTAGGCGATGCCGCCGCCACTTCCACCCAGAGTGAACGAGGGACGAATGATGACAGGAAATCCAATCTTCCCCGCAAACTCCAAACCATCTTTGAGATTGTTGACCAGCGCAGACTTCGGAACGTCCAGGCCAATCTTCTGCATTGCGTCTTTAAAGAACAGGCGGTCTTCGGCTTTCTTGATTGCGGCGATCTGCGCCCCTATGAGTTGAACATCGTACTTGTCCAGAATTCCGGAATCAGATAGCTCCATCGCTAAGTTCAACGCCGTCTGCCCCCCAACAGTAGGGAGTATCGCGAAGCCGGCGCTCGGAGACATCTCGCGTTCGACGCGCAGGATTTCTTCCAGATATTCCCGAGTGAGCGGCTCAATGTAAGTGCGGTCCGCGAACTCAGGATCAGTCATGATGGTGGCAGGATTCGAATTCGCCAGCACCACCTGATAACCCTCGGCTTTCAAGGCCTTGCACGCCTGCGTGCCGGAATAATCAAACTCGGCGGATTGCCCGATGACAATGGGGCCAGAGCCCAGAATCAGTACTTTCGAGATGTCAGTGCGCTTGGGCATTATGCGATTCTTTCCTGCTTACTCATCGCTACAAGTCGGGGAACGATCAGGCACCCGCTGCCTGCCGTCCTCACCCCTTCCACTCCTCCATCATCTTCACAAAGTCTTTGAACAAATAATGCGAATCATGCGGACCCGGCGATGCCTCCGGATGATATTGCACCGTGAACAGCGGAAGATTTCTATGCCGCATCCCCTCGAGCGTGTTGTCGTTCAAATCGATGTGCGTCAGCTCGACTTCGCTCTGCGGAAGCGAATCAGGGTCAACGGCGAAGTTATGATTGTGCGCCGTGATCTCAACTTTTCCCGATTGCAATTGCTTTACCGGATGATTGCCGCCGTGATGTCCGAACTTGAGCTTGAAAGTTTTCCCGCCTAGCGCAATGCCAGTGAGTTGGTGGCCGAGGCAGATGCCGAAAATTGGCTGCCGTCCCATCAGACGCTTGATGTTTTCAACAGCATAGGTGCACGGCTCCGGATCGCCTGGACCATTCGAAAGAAAAACGCCGTGGGGCTTGAGGGCAATCACGTCTTCCGCGGTTGTTTGCGCTGGAACCACTGTCACTTTGCAACACTCGCCACGCAGTTTGCGGAGAATGTTTTGCTTGATTCCAAAATCGTAAGCCACCACGTGGAAGCGGGCCGGCTCGTCCTTGAAGCCCACAACTTCGTCGGGCAGGTGCGATCGCTCACCCGTTTCCCAAACGTAGGTGTGGTTGGTGCTGACAACTTTGGCCAGGTCGGTGCCATCCATCTTGGGAAACGCGCGGGCCTTGGCGACTAATTTTTCGAGGTCAGTTTCGAGAGTAGAAATCACTCCACGCATAACTCCGTTGTCGCGTAAATGACGGACTAGAGCACGCGTGTCAATGTCCCCCAGAACGGGAATCTTGAATTGTTCGAGATATTCCTCAGCCACCTGCTGCGATCGCCAATTGGAACTGACGCGCGAAAACTCCCGCACGATCAGGCCTTCGATATAAGGCCGGTTCGCTTCGTTGTCTTCTGAGTTAGTCCCGTAATTGCCGATTTCAGGATTGGTGAGGACTACGATCTGCCCAGCGTAAGAAGGATCGGTGAAAATTTCCTGATAGCCAGTGATGGAAGTATTAAAAACGACTTCCCCGTGACATTCGCCTTTTGCTCCGTAGCCTTTGCCGCGGAAGACGCGACCGTCTTCCAGCGCAAGGATGGCTTGCATTGTGTCTCCAGGGAGTGGATTTTATTGATTCTAACAGGCGTGATGGATTCGACCAAGAAATGAAAGTGTGGAAAACGCAGCCGTTTGCATGCAGAACTTTTTGTCACCGGAGGCGCCCGAGTTTATCCATCGGCCAGTATCCGAAGACAGCCTTGCCGTAAATAAACCGCGCCTCCACCGGACCAAAGTCGCGGCTATCATTCGACAGACTACGATGGTCGCCGAGTACAAAGTAAGATTTAAGAGGGACAATTTGATCGCGATAGGAACGCTGGTCGGAGTACACGTCGGGTACATACTCCTCGCGCAAGGGCTGTCCATTAACGTAAATCTGTCCAGCATCAATACGGACATGATCGCCGGCGAGTCCAATCACGCGTTTGATAAAGCTTTTCGACGGATCACGAGGATAGCGAAATACCACAATGTCTCCGCGTTGGATTGGTTCGATTCGGTATACAAATTTGTTGACGAATATCCGTTCTTGGTCGTCCAGTGAAGGCATCATGCTGGTGCCTTCTACTTTCACTGGCTGGTAGAGAAACACGATAATGAATGCGGAGATTGCCAGCGAAATAATCAAATCTCGCAGCCAGGCCGAAACCAGCGGCAAACGCAGTCGCAGAGCCGACTCAAGCCGACTGGCTGGAGGGCCAACGCTTGCTGCGGGATCTGATGTTTGCGGCATTGCGTTCATTTTATACGTCAACGTTCGTCGCCGTGCGAATTCGATACGGCCAAGTGGTCCGAGGCGCACCACTTGGCAAATGAGGGTTGCTCGTCGGCACTTACCTATGCTCGATATTCGGGTTACAATATCCGATTGAGGAACTTATGCTGAAACGCGGACTCATGTTGGCGGCTCTGGTTGCGCTTACGGTCACAATTGCGCCTCCGCGCGCCATTTCGCAGCAGGAGGCGGCGACCCCGGCTTTTAATGCCGTCCCGCCTGCAAAAGGTACCAAGCTTCCCGCGATTCTCGGGAAGGATCAGCTTTGGGCCGAGAACGCGGAACACTCTTATCAGACCCACGCTTACGAGCTCGCGGCTAAGGTTCCGGTGGTTCTCCACCAGCAGCCTTGTTATTGCTATTGCGATCGGATGGGACATAAGAGTCTGCATAGCTGCTTCGAGAGTGCCCATGGCGCACAATGTTCTATTTGTCTGAAAGAGCTGTACTACTCTTACTCCATGCATAAGCGCGGACGGAGTGCAGCCCAGATTCGCCAAGGCATCATCAAAGGGGAATGGAAAACGGTGGATTTGCAAACCGCGAGTTCTATCAATTAGCACTGCTTTTCCACAAGAGCGTGAAAAGCCGTGCCTGACCGCACAGCTTCAA
>JBEEGK010000160.1:0-3582 GCA_041166845.1 Acidobacteriaceae bacterium | reverse complement strand
GAATGCAGTTGCAATCTGGTGGATCGTTTTGGGTCGGGTGGGAATTCACCGCAGGCATAACTTCATACCGCGTGGGGCTACGCCGGTCGTAATCTCGTGCAAACGTCCCCGTAGGCATAGCATCGCGTCATGAATGCCCCGGCTTCCATACTCAGACCCACACGTAGGTGGAAGCGGTCCAAGATTGATGTAGCCGTCAGATTGGTATTCTGGAATGACTCCCTCCACACAATCAGCGATGCACGCAGTCACGACATCAGCGTTGGTGGAGCAGGGGTTTCCGCCAGCGTCGAATTGACTCCTGAATCAATTGTCGAAGTAGAATTCATTCAAAATGAGGAATGGCCCTCGCGCATTCTCGCACAAGTGCGGAGCCGTAGTGGTTATCGCTATGGTCTTGAGTTCCTGAACCACTTAACTGCGAGGTTATTCCATCCGTGTCGTCAGGAAGAGCATGACACGTGCGAGAAGAAGATCGCCACGTACCGCTGCTCTTGCCACTGCCACCTGGCCGGCAGTACGCCGGTAGAGTAATAGACTGCGTATTCCCCTGACGGAATAGCGAGACAATCTTCTTTGCTCACTGTGCTAGGATGGTTGCCCACACTTGCGGGCAGGGCGCCCGTCACCCAGAAAGGTTTCCTATGCATGGTACGGGATTTCGTTTTTTGCTAATGGTTAGCGCTGTCGCATTCGCGTCCGTCGGGGCACCTGCGGAAAATACTCCGAGAATCAGACCAGGCTTGTGGCAAATCCAGGTTGAACGTGGGGAGAATGGTCAAAAAGTGGCGGATCCATCGGAGCGCATGAAAGAACGTCTGAAAAATATGCCTCCCGAACGACGCAAACAGTTTGAAGAAATGATGAAGCAGCGAGGCGTCGAAGCCGGTGCCGATGGCGCAATGAAAGTATGTTACAGCCAAAAAATGGTTGAGCGTGGCGCTTGGGATGATCAAGGAGCATGTAAGACGGAGTACAGCAATCGCAGCGCAAGTGCATGGAAATGGCATTCAGTCTGTTCCGCAGTTGGTTACGAAGGCGACGGCGAAGCCAGTTTCCCTGATCCGGAGAATTTCGTGATCAAGTCCTCGGGCGTATCTACTATCGGTGGCATGCGTCATGCCTCGACTTCGGTAAGGACAGGTAAATGGCTATCGGCGGACTGCGGTAATGTGAAGCCGATGGACTCGATAGAATGATTTAGAACGATGTGGATCGCTTTCTAACCCGCTACTTACTACGGTGCAGCAAACTGTTTGTCTGACCTTTTTGCAGCAGTTGCACAATCATTCGGTAAGGCGCTTGTCGCCGACAATTATCATCTTGCCATAAACACTGATGTCGCCCCCCTAACCAGCTCGCAAGAAGACGATGAATTTCGACACGGGCAGCCGGAGTAAGAAGGAATCACAATGATGTGTTCGATAAAAAACACAAGACGCTGACGTACCGGCACTTCCCTCCGACAGTAGTACGTCCGACGCGGTTATAAAGCGCCCCTTCACTCCGGATACGGCACAAAAATACTTGACCTTCCTGTAACTGTGGAGTTATAACGTGACTGTTAACGTCTTTTTTGGAGGGCGTTATGTCACCGCTGAAGCGAAGGCAAATTTCCAACGGTAAGATCAAAGCAGAAAAACCTTCCGGCGAATTGATTGAAATAATTGAGGCGCTCAATCAGTTTTCTTCCTGCCCAAAAAGTGGGCAGCGCTGCTCAAAGTGTTGTTCGGTTTTAAACTGGATGGAAGGACACTTTTGGCTCGCTGGTACAGATTTCGAGTGGACGGTACCGCTGCCTTACTGCCCGAGGTGCGAGCCTGACGTGCCGACTGCGATCAAATTGCCAGCCATGGCTGCTTAGGAGATAAGTGTCCGGCGCTGGCAAATTATCGGGCCTGCCCCATCCACCACAAAACTTTCCCTACAATGCGCCACCCCGACCCAAGGGCGAGTGAGGCAGTATCGTTCTCTCGTTGATCGGAAATTAGAGCGTCCGTATGGTCGAACCTAATGAGTCGCGAAACCAATAGTCCCTTATCAAGATTTTGAGCCACGACAATCTGGTTTATAAGCTCGTCATGACGCGCCTGCGAGGTGTCAACGGCGATGATGTAGTCATCTAGAATCAGCGGCGACATGGAATTGCCCTTTACACGCATGCAGATGGTGGATGAAGGATTGGGACACCAGTCGATTGCGACAGGTATTAGCCTTTCCGGCAACGTTTGACCCAGATCTGCGGCTTCCCTATTTTCATAGCCGGGCGTAGAAGCATAAACGGGAAGGAGGGGAAGGGCTACAAAGCCTGGCCCTTTATTGGTACTTTTTCCTGCACCCGCATGCACGACTCGTAGAGGGGTGGCGCTGTTTCGAGCCAAGCGGCGGTTTGCTTCCGGAAGTACCCGCTTGATGTCTTCGCTACTAAGACCTGCGCGTAGCCAAAAATACCAGCACAACGGATCGCCAGCTAGATTCCCTAGGCTAATGTATGCCCCTCCATCCGGCTCCGCTGCGCCCCGCTCCCATCTCGATACTGCCATAGCTGAGAGGCCGACTCGCTCCCCGATGTCACCTTGGCTGAGATTCAAGCGATGACGCAAAGCTTCAATTTTGCGAGACCACTCCGGACGCGCGGTCTTATTTGTGCGGGGCATATGATCACAGTCGAGCTTATGATGCCGACCGGGGAATCTTCGGCCACTGCCTAGTTCCGACATTTCGTCGTGTTATTAAGTTGGCTCGGCACCCAGGGTTGGCCTCTAGGAGGCAGCGCGTGAACGCGGCCAGAGCCAACCCGGGCGAATCTCTCTTAACTACTACGGTATAACAACAATGATAATAAGTGCTTCCCCCGATAGGCAGTCTCTATCGAAAGATCTAGATTCTGAAATTGGAACGCGAAATGCAGTGCCGACAACTTGAAGGAGGAAAAGGAATGAAGACGGTATTTGGAATTTTGGCAGTAATGGTGTTAGGTGTCACCTTGAGCGCGGCACAGACCGGCGACCGTGCAACTGCGTCAAACGATAATCGTGCGACGAGCGCCAACCAGTACGACAATTCTGGACCGCGGGATCACAACTGGGGTTGGATTGGATTGCTCGGCTTGGCAGGTCTCGGTGGACTCCGAGGACGTCGCCGAGAAGGCGAGTACACCAGTGCCCGTGATCGGAACGTCAGCGGTATAGGTCGCGCCGCATAGCTACGATAGAGTCGTATTAATTCTCACTAAAGGCCGTCCCCCGACGGCCTCATTTTCTGCACGAGTAATCGCTGAGCCCAGTTTGCCCCTTGGGCGCTGCACGTCCTGCGGAGGTTGGGATTAAAGGATCCAGTTGCATAAAGGAGTTCTTGGCGGAAATCCCCGATTTGGAGAATCAGCATCGAAGGGAGCAAGTATCCCAATTTAGGAGGAGCTGTCATGCCACACGAAGGGTTGAGAGAACTTTACATAGACGAATTGAAAGACCTTTATAGTGCTGAAAAGCAATTGGTGAAGGCACTGCCGAAGCTGGCTAAAGCTGCTTCGTCCGAGGAATTGCAAAGTGGATTCGAAGAGCACTTGGAACAGACCAAGAA
>JBEEGK010000159.1:0-4146 GCA_041166845.1 Acidobacteriaceae bacterium | reverse complement strand
ATCCTCGCAAGCGAAGAGGGCGAAAACGCTGCTGAGAGGCGACAGATTTCGACTATCGAACTCTCATTATCATTTTGAGACTGCTTGCGCGCAAATCTGGCATGACTGTTTTTGCATAAATGCGCTAAGATGTTGCATCCGATGGGCTTGACTAGCCATCTTAGGATGGCATTCATACGGCAGTAATATTTGTAACAATTTTACACGGGTCCCCAGTGAAAAGGAACAATCGGCTCGACGAAGCTCCCGGAGGATGGAATGTTGTCTAAAGAGAAAGCGAAAAGCACGCACGTTTTAGTTTCAGTGTTGGCCACGGTGTTTTGTGTGTTGATGCTGTCGTTGATCACTTTCGCGCAGGATGAACCGACGCCAAAGATAGACATCTTTGTGGGATATCAATGGCTGCATCCGGGCGGTTCGGTGCCCGCGCCATTTCACACCCCTGATGCTCCGGTTTCCATGCCGGTTCGAGACATGCCTGCCGGCTTCGGCGCGGCCGTCACATATAACTTTCATCCTCACCTCGGACTCGAAGGTGATTTCGGCCACAACTGGGACAACTATGAAACCACGGCTTCCGTTGGTCCGCGTCTAATCTTTCGCTCGGATAATACGGCGTTCTTTGTTCACACATTATTGAGTTACAACCGCCTCAGCATTGACGGGCTTAACACTAAGAACGGTATTGGAGCGATTCTTGGCGGCGGAATGGACCTGAAACTGAACCGTTTATTGTCGTTTCGACTTTTCGAGGCGGACTACGTGTGGGCTAGACAGAATTACGCCGAGAATGTGTCGGCGGCATTTCCGGGATTACGCCGCGTCGGGCTGGAAGGAGTTCGGCTTCGCACCGGTTTGGTACTCAACTTCGGCTATGGCGCGGTGCTGACACCGTCTGCGTCGGTTGCGTTGCAACCGACGGAGGTAATGACGGGAGAGCCGGTGACGGCCACTGCTACCGCGAAAGACTTCAATCCCAAGCATGCATTGAAGTACGACTGGAGCACGACCGGCGGAAAGATCAGTGGAACAGACAATACCGCCAGAATTGATACGAATGGCCTCGCCGCAGGGACTTACACGACGACGGTCAAAATCTCTGATCCGAAAATGAAAAAAGGCGGAGAGGCAAGTGCCACTGCTAACTTCACAGTGAAGGAACCACCGAAGAATCCGCCAACCATGTCTTGCACTGCTGACCCGACCAGCGTTGAAGCTGGTGGCAGCGTGAAGCTTTCCTGCACGTGCACCAGTCCGGACCACGTTCCCGTGACGGTTAGCGGGTGGTCGTCTACCAGCGGCACGGTGACTGGTGATGGAAATAATGCAACTCTAAATACCACGGGCGCTACGCCGGGCACAGTCTCAGTTAGCGCCAGTTGCACGGACCAGCGCGGTCTTAGCACACCGAGCACTACGCAGGTTACGGTGACAGCTCCGGCGCCTCCGCCTCCACCGCCGCCACAGTCCAGCAAGCTAAGCGAATGCGACTATCCGAATCCGCAAAAGCCCTGGCGCGTGGACAACACCTGTAAAGCTGTGCTGGACGGTGTAGCGCAAAACCTGCAGCAGAATGCCGAGAACAAGATTGTGATCGTCGGCAATGCTGAACCAACCGAGAAACGCAAGAACCTAGCGGCGGAACGTGCTGTCAATGCGAAGGCGTATCTTACCGGTGGTGAAGCGAAGCAGGGAATTGACCCCAGCCGTATCGAAGTGCGCACGGGAGGTGCGGGCAGCAAGACCGCCGAATTCTGGGTGGTGCCTGCCGGTGCCAATTTCACGGCAGAAGGAACCACGCCTGTGAATGAGTCCAAAGTAAAGGCAGTTCCGGACCATCCGCGCGCAGCAGCTAAAAAGAAGGCAAAGACGGCGCAGTAGTAAACTGTGAACGCAAAGGGGCCGGTCAGATTACTCCTGACCGGCCTTTTTTGTTCGGCACTTAAGTAACTTGATTGGACCGCTATGGGCTGGCAGTCTGAGCCGGGAAGCTATTTCTGTGCCGGGGGTTAATTTGCTCATGAAATCCAGGACAACCCAGGGTATTTCGTTGTACTTGCTGGTAGCGGTCGCAGTTCTTTTCGCGATAGTATCGGCTACGGGCGCAATGGCATCGCAGTGGCCAGTTTTGGGGCCTGATGGCGGCGATGTCCGCAGCCTGACTTACGATCCGCATAATCCGGATCGCATTCTTCTCGGCACCAGCACCAGCACACTTTTTCTATCGCAGGATGGCGGCCATAGCTGGGCACGTTTCGCGCATTTGGGCGACAGCGATGATTACGTTCTCGATCACATCGTGATGGATCCTAAAAATGCCAACACAATTTACGTTTCCGCCTGGAGCGTGAACAATCAGCAGTCCGGCGACGTGTTTCGTTCGAAAGATGGCGGTAAGTCCTGGCAGACGCTTCCGGAAGTTCACGGAAAATCGGTTCGCGCGCTGGCTATGTCCGCCTCCGACGATAAAGTTCTGGTAGCCGGAGCGCTGGACGGAGTTTTTCGCACGCAAAACGGCGGCAACGGATGGCAGCGGATTTCTGCGTTTACTCCAGAGGTCAAGAATGTCGAATCCATCGCGATTGATCCGAAGAATCCGAATGTGATTTATGCAGGAACGTGGCATCTGGCGTGGAAGACCTCAGATGGCGGAGTGAGCTGGCAGCACATCAACAAAGGAATGATTGACGATTCAGATGTGTTTTCCGTGATCGTTAACTCTGACAATCCTTCGGTGGTATTCGCCAGCGCATGTTCCGGCATTTACAAGAGTGAAACTGCGGGAGAGCTGTTCGCAAAAATTCAGGGTATTCCTTTTACCGCGCGACGCACGCGAGTATTGAAGCAGGACCCGAGTAATCCATCTATCGTGTATGCGGGGACTACCGAAGGTCTTTGGAAGTCAACCGACCTGGGCAAGAGCTGGAAGCACGCCAGTGGCTCCGAGATCGTGGTCAACGATGTATTAGTTGATCCACGGGATTCGAAGCGCGTACTGCTTGCGACCGATCGCGGCGGTGTGCTGGCGAGCGAAGACGGAGCCCAAACCTTTACGGCCTCGAACCACGGATACACGCATCGCTATGTGACCGCGATCTTGACTGACAAGAACGATCCCAACACCATGCTGGTAGGACTTTCCAACGATCGCGAGTGGGGCGGGGTGTTTGCCACGCACGACGGTGGACAGCACTGGACACAGAAAAGTGATGGTCTGGGTGGCCGCGACGTAATGACCCTCAAGCAAGCCAGCAACGGAGATGTGGTTGCCGGCACTAATCGCGGCATCTTCTTGTTGGCGCACAATGCCAGCCAGTGGAAACCGATTAATACCATCATCAATGTGAAGTCCTCTCCAGTTCGCGGGAAAAAGGGAGCGCGTAAGGCGCCCGCGGCGGGAGTTGCTTCGCGATCCGTGCTCGAGGCGCGCGTTAACGAAATTGAAATTACTAAACAGCACTGGTATGCGGCAACTTCTGCCGGATTATTCAGCAGTGTGAACGAGGGTGAAAGCTGGAGCGGCGGCCCGGTGGCAGGGAAACAGGATTTCGTTTCCGTGCAGGCCCATGGGGAATTGGTTGTGGCTGCCACCAGAACAAATGTGATGGCTTCCAAGAACGGTGGAAACACATGGCAGCAGGGTAGCCTGCCGCCATTCGTTATGAGCATTCGCAGCGTGACGGTGACTCCGGACTCGGACGCATTAGTCGCCTCGCGTGAAGGCGCATTCCGCAGCTCAGACTCGGGCGCGACCTGGCAGCGAATGCTGAATGGACTTCCGGACAAGGACATCAATTCGATTACCTATGACGAAAACGCCAGCCGCTTGCTCGCAACCAGCACTGCTACTGGAGTGATTTTCGAAAGCCAGGATGGCGGGCGCAGCTGGAGGCGTGGTCCGGATTCTGGTTACACACTGCGCAATGTTCACGTCGTCCGTGGGCATTTCGTGGCATCCACCCCGTTTGATGGAGTGATTGTGCAGCCGGAGAACGAAGCGCGCAGCGCTTCGGCGGGGTTGGGATCGAACTAGTTCGACTGAATTAATCAAACCCCACGCAGGCGCGTGGGGTTTTTTATTGTGCGGGGGTGGAGTTCCCGCCCTTGCGCAAAGTGCGCGCAAGGATGGGGCACCCCGGGTTTTCT
>JBEEGK010000158.1:0-4027 GCA_041166845.1 Acidobacteriaceae bacterium | reverse complement strand
ATGACGGCGCTGTTTCCGATCTGGAAGCGGGATAGCCGCGAGCTGATCGATTCGTTTCATGCGCACGGGTTTCGCTCGATAGCCGTTTGCGTGGACCCCAAGGTGATAGATCGCCGTTTCGCGGGGCGCGAGCTTGATCGTTCGTTCTTCGCAGATTTACCACTTCAGGTCGATTGTTGCGGCGAGAACGGCGAATTTCATACTTTTGCTTTCGATGGGCCGATTTTCAAAGACCCGATTCGCTTTGAAGTAGGCGAGCGCGTAGAACGAGATTCGTTTGTTTTTTGTGATCTCTTAATGGAAAAGGAGTGACAGACGTATGAAGTCGCAAACCGCAGTAAAGCATGAAGACACTATATTCCGTGCGATGTTGATCGCAGGGATGATTCTTTTCGCGGCTATTCTTCGGATCGTTCCGCATCCGTGGAATCTCGGTCCGGTTGGCGCCATGGCGCTGTTTTCAGGTGCGGTCATAAGAAATCGAGTGATGGCGTTTGTGTGTCCGTTGCTGGCGATGCTGGCAGGTGATTTTTTCGTCGGCTTTCACATTTTGATGCCGGTGATTTACGTCAGTTTTGTGATCAGCACAGCTATCGGTTTCTGGCTGAGGGAGCGCCACGGCGCTGCACGCCTCGGTGGAGCTGTGTTGCTTGGCGCGATACAGTTTTTCGTGATCACCAATCTGGGTGTATGGACGTTCTTAGACTCGTATCCCAAGACATTGGCGGGCCTGCTGGCCTGCTACGCAGCGGGAGTGCCATTTTTTTGGAATACACTTGCCGGAGATATCTGCTACTCGGCACTCCTATTCGGCGGGCTGTTCCTGGCGGAGCGCAGCTACCCGGCCTTGAGGCCCAGCGTTTCGGCGATTTCCTAGTGAGTTGCCGACGGAAGGTCGGTTTCCCATGAGCGCGATAACCAAGCGTTAGGATTTGTCTCTGATTATAAGAGCAACCCCGAAACGTAGGCACCCGGCAAATATTGAGCAATGACATCCCTATTTGCATTCCGCACGAACAGTTGACCTTTCGCATTGCTATTGAGTATTTCCTCGCGCCCATCACCGTTCGTATCCAGCGTCTCAACGTGCCAAGCGTTAGGCTCTTCCTTTTCCAAAGCCTCTGGCCTTGACTGTCGAGAAGGACCAGTCCTCGGCCACCGTTGAGACCCATGACAACGGACATTTTTCATCTCCAAACACATCGCCGGAGACTGAATCGTCAACGCCGGGCCAGGTACCACCGGAACTCCAGCTAACTTGACCAACTTGGTCAACGAGAGTTGCCGAGACAGTCCAACTTTGGTCCCGTGTCAGGCAGCCATATTCGCCGGTCGGAGCCAGTCGTGCCACAGCGACGGGAGCAGTGCTGTTCAATGGAGAAACGGACTTGCTTTTTCACTTGGCCTGTTGAGTCAATGAAGTCTGCACCCTGACTGCCTATCACCGCAATGTCAGCTCCCCCACGGTCTGCCGGCCAGCCCACACGTATTTGCGAAATATTTCCTAAGCCCTGGCTTGTACGACGGGTTGTTGCGAGGGCCTGCTGGGGCGGGATGGTATAATCGGCGTTTCCATATGGCTAAATCCGCGTCTGAGACAGCAGCCATCGCTCCGGAAGTGCTTGCCAAGTACGAGCCGGTCATCGGACTGGAAGTCCATGTGCAGCTGCTGACGAAAAGCAAAATTTTCTGTGGGTGCGCGAACCGGTTTGGGGACGCGCCTAACAGCAACGTGTGTCCGGTGTGCCTGGGGCTTCCGGGGACTTTGCCGGTTTTGAATCGGCGCGCGGTGGAGATGGCCATGCGAGCTTCGCTGGCGATCAATTGCACGGTGCGTGAGCATTCGCGGTTTGCGCGCAAAAATTATTTTTATCCGGACCTGCCGAAGGGCTACCAGATTACGCAGTATGAATTGCCGCTGGCGACCGGCGGGTGGGTTGAGATTGAACACGCGGGCGCGAGAAAACGCATAGGTATCACGCGGCTGCACCTGGAAGAGGACGCGGCGAAGAATCTTCACGAAGGTTTTGCGGAATCGAGCACCAAGGCGTACATCGATTACAACCGGGGCGGAACGCCGTTGAGCGAAATCGTGTCCGAGCCGGACATGCGCACGCCGGAAGAGGCGTATGCGTATCTCACCACGCTGCGGCAGATTTTGCTGTACACCGGGGTCAGCGATTGCAACATGGAGGAAGGCTCGCTGCGGTGCGACGCCAATGTCAGTGTGCGCCCGCGAGGGTCTACTACGTTTGGCACGAAGGTTGAAGTCAAGAATCTGAATTCGTTTCGCTACCTGCAGAAAGCCCTGGAGTTTGAAATTGAGCGGCACATTGGGGTGCTGGAGGGCGGCGGAAAAGTTATTCAGGAAACGCGGTTGTGGAATCAGGGCGACGGGCGCACGGTTTCGATGCGCTCCAAGGAAAAGGCGCACGATTATCGTTATTTTCCGGAGCCCGACCTGTTGCCTGTGCACATCAGCGCGGCGTGGCAAGAGGAAGTTCGGCGCAGCTTGCCGGAGCTGCCAGAGGCCAAGCGCGCACGGTTGATGGCGGAGTATAAGATTACGGCTTATGACGCGGAAGTTTTAGCCACCAGCGCGAAGCTGGCGAATTATTTTGAGGCGGCGACCAAAAGCGGGGCGTCCGGCAAAAATGCGGCGAACTGGATGCAGACGGAATTGCTGCGGAGATTGAACGATTCGGGAAAGCAGATTGAGGAAAGTCCGGTTTCAGCGGCGGCCCTGGGTGAACTGGTGAAGCTGGTCGAATCCGGGCACATTACCGCGGCCATCGGGAAAAAAGTGTTTGCCACGATGTTTGAGTCCGGGCGGGGTGCGGCGGAGATTATTGCCGCCGAAGGTTTGGCGCAAACTGTAGACACAGCGGCGATCGAGCGGGCGGCGCGTGAAGTGATCGAGAAAAGTTCCGAGAATGTGGCCAAATTTAAGAGTGGAAATGAAGGTGTATTTAAGTTTTTCGTGGGCCAGGTGATGAAAGCCACAAAGGGGCAAGCGAATCCGCAGTTGGTGAACGACATAGTCAGGAAGATTTTGTCAGCATGATTCAGTTTGCGGGGTAGCGGGCGAGAGCTAGATCTTCGATTAATTATTGAATGCAGATTTAAGTCTGACCGCGACTTTACCAGGCCGCTGCTAAGAACTACTTTTCGACCAACCGGGCGCGTTGAACGGTACGAGCTTCCGGACTTCTTGGAGTCCAGTCTTCGGGCGGAAATGCCACACGCCAGAACGTTGGGCGTGGCTCAGAAAATTCCAGGCCCACCTCAGCCTTACCTTCACGAACATGACCGAGGAATACGACATGACATTCCTGCTCCTCTTCAGTCATGTTGTGTCGCATCTTCACTTTGCTGCCGCTGGTGAGACGATTTTTCAGGGAAACTAAAGCGCCATGCGCATTTATAGCGAGAGTAACAGCCTGTTCCTCAAAGGACTTGCCTTGCGGATCGGTACCGCGGATGCCCACACCAACCTGCATTAACACGCGTCGGCTACGTCGTCGAGCCGTTGGGTTTGTGGCGGAATTCGTTACCTGGCTCATGAAAGTCTCACCTATTTAACTATACGCGTAAGAAGTACCAAGTCGAGGGGTACCTCCAAGCGGTATCCAAAAAGGATACGGCCCCGTAGGGCAGCCTACAAAGCGTCGTTTTTACGAATTCAGCGGATAAAAATTAACTGCGTTTCGCGGAGGGCTGAGCCAAGTGGGTTTGCGGTACTTGGCGCTGTTCGATGGGGACGTAATGACGCGTGTCATAGCCAAGATAGATTTGGCGCGGGCGCGCTATTTTTTGTTCCGGGTCGAGCAGCATCTCTTCCCACTGGGCAATCCAGCCGGAGGTGCGTGGTATGGCGAATAACACCGGGAACATGGTCATGGGAAAGCCCATCGATTGGTAAATGAGGCCGGTGTAGAAGTCGACGTTAGGGTACAGCTTGCGCTTGACGAAATATTCGTCTTCGAGGGCGATGCGTTCGCATTCGAGAGCAATTTCGAGGAGCGGA
>JBEEGK010000157.1:0-6795 GCA_041166845.1 Acidobacteriaceae bacterium | reverse complement strand
GTGAACGAGATAGGGCTGGTGTTCCTTGAAAGCCAGTTCTAGATATTGGAGAGCTTCATCTTTGCGTCCCAATCGGGCGTAGTCGTAAGCGAATTGAAGCGGTGGGACGTACTCTTTCGCGGCCATTTTTTTCATGTTTTGCAGGTCCCATTCCAGCGCGGCTTTGAAGCCCCCTTCCTGAAAGGCATTGTGTACCGCAACTGCGGACTCCTTCTGGCTTTTAAGAAGGAGCGTTGTTTCCCACTCCTGAGCTGCTTCTTTCTCCATGCCGTTAAGAAGGTATGCGTTCATGAGGGCGGCGTGTAAAGTGGGGTCCGTTGGCTGGGCCTTGCTTCTCATAAGTCCCTCTTCGAGGGCGGCGCCATACTGATGCGCGCGCATCAACGCGTAGGGAAGCGCCCAAGGCCGGGCAAAGGGATCGAGTTCGGTAGATTTGCGCTGTTCTTTCACGGCTTCGTCGTTTCGATTGAGGGTGAACAGCACATAAGAGCGCAAGTGGTGCGCTTCCGCGAAGCTTGGATTCAGTTCGATCGCGCGCGTCGATTCCCGGTCGGCTGCTTGCCAATCCCAGCGGTAGAAATAGTAGGCGGCAGCCAGAGAGTTGTGGGCCTCAGGCGATGAATCGTCGAGTTGCACGGCTTTCAGGGCATCCGCCTCTCCAGTCGGCATGACTGCTTCAGCCGGGGCCTCGCCGCTCACTCCGCTAACCAGATAAGCATCCGCCAAGCCGCTCCAGGCGGCGGCGTAGTCCGGCTGAAGGTCTATTGCGCGTTGAAAGCTTTTCTTGCACTTCTCAGTTTGACCGAGAAACCAGTAATACCTTCCAAGAAGATAGGCGTCGTGCGCTTCCGGATTGATTCGTTGCTCCGGCTGGGACGATGAAGCGGAAGCAGTCACCCCAACCTGCCGGGCGATAGTTTCCGCGAGATCACGTTGCACAGAACTCACGTCGCGTAGATCGCGGTCATAGCTTTCTGCCCACAGGTGAGTGTCGCTGCCGCCTTGAATCAGCTGGGCATTGACGTGTACGCGATTAGAGTAGCGATTTACCGAACCCTCAAGAATCGCGTCCACTCCCAATTCGCTCGCGATCTCTCGAATAGGCCGGTGAGCATTTATATTGCCTGGTGGACGTGCGGGAGATGACACGCAGTCCGGGATTCTTTGCAAGCATAGTTATCAGTTCGTCGGTCATGCCGTCGGCAAAGTAGTCCTGCCCCTGATCACCCGAGAGATTGTCCAAGGGGAGCACTGCCAGAGAATGGATAACTGGACGTTTCGCAGGTCCTGCTCTCCAGAAAAGTATGAATGCGGGCAGAAGGCCGAGAACGATGATCATCACAGCCGAACGATAGCGAATGCGCCATCGGCTTTTCGGCTCGGATGGTTGCGCTGCCGGATGATCGTCGCAGTGACCTTCCGCGGGAGTTGTGTCGGGTGCTTCGACGCTTCCTTCCACGGTGCCGATGAAACGGTAGCCTCTGCGGGGCAGGGTTTCTATCCAGCTCGGAGTGTCAGCGGAATCCTCGAGGGCGCCGCGCAGGCGGTTCACGGCATTGTTCAGGCCGTGATCAAAATCCACAAAGGTGTCGGACGACCACAGTCTCTTGCGAATATCTTCGCGCGGAACTAACTCTCCGGGACGCTCCAGGAGCATGACGAGGACGGCGAAGGATTGTTCCGGAAGGCGGACGACGACGGCTTTGCGGCGAAGCTCCCGCGAACGCAGGTTCGCTACAAATTCTCCAAAGCGTACGACTTCTACTGAAGTTGGTGACGAGGCCATGGCGCGCCCCCACTAGCAACCGGGAGTGTACCTGTTTTTCAGCACTTGCGGAAGAGCGCCTCCCACAGCCTGTAAGTAGCTGATTTTGGAGATGAGAGAAGTGTGAGAGATAGATGTGATATCGGAAGGATTGACCGAACCTTTCACCTGGCCCAGAGTTAGCACGCTCAAAAAGACGGATGAAAGCGCGACCTGTTCCCCTGCCGTAGCGGCTTTTCCCGTTCAAATTGCTGGAAAGGAATCCTTTATGAAACCACTTCGTCTAACTTTGCTCGCTTTGCTGGTTGCGCTTTTGGTGGCAGCCGCAGTTACCCCACTGATAGCTCAAAACGTTACACCGTTTGCCAGCGGATTTAATAATCCTCGTGGGCTGAAGTTCGGCCCCGATGGAAACCTATATGTTGCCGAAGGCGGCGCAGGCGGATTACTTTCTACGGTAGGACTTTGCGATCAGGCAGCGGGTCCGCCGGCTGGGCCCGGTCCTTACACTGGCGGCTACACCGCGCGAATCTCCAAGGTCAGTCCTAATGGGGCAAGAACCACAGTCGCCGAGCACCTGCCCTCGAGCCAGACCAGCGCCGCATTCGGCAATCTGGTGAGTGGCGTTGCCGATGTGGCGTTTCTGGATGGGAAGCTCTACGCCTTACTGGCTGGAGCGGGCTGTTCACACGGATTATCAGGAACGAACAACGGCATAATTCGCATCAATTCGGATGGCAGCTGGACGGAAATCGCGAATCTCAGCGCATTTCAGAAAGCCCACCCGGTGGCGAATCGTGAGCCGGACGACTTTGAGCCCGATGGCACGCGGTTCAGTATGGTCGTTGCGGATGGAGCGTTTTATGCGGTCGAGCCCAACCACGGCGAGCTCGATGGGATCACGGCGGATGGCCATATCTGGAGAGTCTCTGACATCTCAAACATTCAAGGGCACATTGTTCCCACCTCCATAGCTTTTAACGGACGCAACTTCTATATCGGAAACCTTGACACCTTTCCCATCAAAGATGGTTCGTCGAAGATCATGAAAATCACACCGTCCGGTACGCTCACCACGGTTTACATCAACTTTACGACCGTGTTGGGATTGGCCTTCGACAATAAAGGCCGACTCTATGCGTTGGAGAACACTACGGGAAATCCGTTTCCGACTCCGGGCACGGGGAAAGTAGTGCGCATTGACGGGAAGAATAAAGTGACGGAGATTGCCACCGGTTTAGTTCTTCCCACGGCGATGACGTTCGGACCGGACGGCAATCTGTATGTCTCGGTGGTAGGCTTCGGGCCTCCGCCGATCGGGTTGGGCGCAGTTGTGAAGATCGCCGTGCCTGCGGAATAGTAAAGCGATAGAACTCTAGTCATGAACGTGACAAGGCCGCACTCGTCTGCGGCCTTTTTTGTTTTTGCTGCTTTATACTTCAACATCCGATTTTGCGAAATGGAGAAGCACCCTTTTTCGATGGAACTAATATCCATAAACGTCGGACTGCCGGTAGAAGTGACGTGGCATGGAAGAAGTGTGACGACTGGAATTTTCAAGCAGCCCGTTGCAGGGCCGGTCCGACTGCGAAAATTAAATCTGGAGGGCGACCGCCAGGCTGACCTCACTGTTCACGGAGGCGAATACAAGGCAGTTTACTGCTATCCGGTCTCACACTATGAGTATTGGAAAAGAGAGCTGCCGGGGAGGGAATGGCCGATGGGGATGTTTGGAGAAAACTTCACCACCGATGGATTGCTCGAGGACTCGGTCTGTATTGGAGATAAGTTTTCTATCGGGACGGCGGAAGTGACCGTGACACAACCGCGTTTGCCGTGCTACAAACTCGGCGTCCGATTCCAGATGGATAACATGGTGAAGCGGTTTCTCGTCAGCGGACGCTCAGGATTTTATCTCGCAGTTACACGCGAAGGTGAGGTGAGCGCAGGTGATGAGATTAATCTGATAACCAGAGATCCGCACGGGGTTCCGGTCTCCGAAATTACCCGGCTGTATGTTGCCAAGAGATACAGTGATAACGACGCGAGTTCTTTGCGCCGGGCAATTCAAGTGGGGGGCCTGCCGGAAAGTTGGAAGTCATACTTTTCCGAGCGGCTTCAAGCAGCAAATTTTTAGGAAGCAATCTCGCTGGCGTCGACCGGCAAGGGCAGCCTTCCCTTTACCCGAGTGCCTTCGTTGCTGGAATGAATTTCCAGAGTCCCGCCGAACTGGCGGATTCTTTCGAACATGCCGCGTACTCCAACTCCCGCGCTCGCCGTGGCCAGCTCACGCTGCTTTTGCGGAGCGATGCCTTTACCGCGATCGCTGATCTGAAATTCGACGGCATCCGGCAGCCGTTGAATTGAGATGTTTGCCTCGGAACTGCCGGAATGGCGATGGACGTTGGTAAGGCATTCCTGCACCACGCGAAATATCACCAGCTCCAGTTCTCGCGGGAGCCTTCCCAAATCTTCCGCCACATGGAGATCAACTTTGGATTGGCTGCGTTGCGAGAAGCCGTCAACGTACCAGCTCAGTGCAGAACCAAGTCCTACTTCATCCAGCAGCGGTGGATGCAGTAAATACGAAAGAGTTCGTATTTCCTTCGAAAGGGCATCGGACAATTGCTGACTTTGGGCGGCCAAGTTCACGATCTGCTGATTGCCGTCGCGGGCAATATTTTGCAGGGTGGCGAGATTGATCCCCAACGCAGTAAGCGTCTGTCCCGCATGATCGTGTAACTCGCGCGCCATGTGCCGCCGTTCTTCGTCTTGTGCGGTAAGCAGGCGTCCAGTAAGTTCGCGCAGACTCGCCTCCGCTTGTTTGCGGTCCAGAATCTCAGCTTTAAGCGATGCTGTGCGTTCCGTGACTTTCTTTTCCAACTCGTCATTTGCTTTACGCAATGCCGCCTCGGCAACTTTCAACCGAGTGAGATCGGTCACGAAGGCCCCTACTTCAGGCTCGCTGGCAGAGCCGCTAATCACTGCTGCTCCGACAAGAATTGGGACGCGGCGCCCGTCCCTTGCCAAATAAGCCTTTTCATAAACGTCGCAGCGGCCGAACTCGCGAAGTTGCTGAATTGCGTAGGCATCGGCTAATGCAAACTCCGGCGGCGTGAGGCTTCGCCATTGCACTTGTCCTGAGTTGACTTCGCTTTCGGAATATCCCAGGGTCTGCAGAAGAGCGGGGTTTACATAAGTGAGCCCCCCGTGAAGATCGCCGATAACTACGCCGAAGGGAGTCGCTTTCATCAAGCGGCTGAATCTTTCGGCGGACTGTTCGCGTTCCAGTTCATGAACTTCACTTTGCAGCAAGGTGGAGATGCGGTTTCCGACCAACTGGAAGAACGTCTGATACTTGCTGTCAAAAGGCAGGCGAGGACTGATGCCGAAAACGCCTACCGCTTGAATCGAAGATCCTGGCAGGGAAAGCGGCAAAAGATATGCGCGGGTCACGGGTTCCGGCCATGGTTCGCAGGTCAAGGCACCAAACCTGTCGTGCAAATCTTCCAGGACCAGAGGAGTCAGGGAATTCACGGCATCCAGCAGCGGCCAGAGGGCAGGATTCGCAAGCACTCTGGCTGAACCGGTGCTTCCAGCCAGAAGGATCTCGCCTTGGGTCAGTAAATAAAGGACTGCAAATGGGAAGTCTGCATTGCATTTTTCAAGCTTGCCGGCAATGCCGCGCATGAGCGGCAGCAACGGATGAGTGTGCGGAAGCTGGCTTGGTTGCAAAGCATCGGCTGTGATGGAGAGAAGTGTGCCCAAACGGCGTTCGCTGAGCACGTGTTCAGTGGTCTCGCTGCATACCACCAGCGTGCCTTGAATGGATCCTTCTTTGTCCCTCACCGGGCTGTAGCCATAAGTCCAATAAACTTCTTCGAGTTTGCCGTCTCTTTTAATTGGGACGAGCTGGTTTTTGTTCCAGGTGGAGGCACCGCGGCTCATCACCGCCTCGATCTGCGGGCCGATGATGGGCCAGATTTCGGGCCAGCATTCGATGCCTCGCTGTCCTAGGGCCGAGGGGTGTTTGTCGGCGCGGATGGAAGGCCGGTAGCCGTCGTTGTAAAACTGAATAAGTTCCGGTCCCCACCACAAAAACATGGGATGCTGCGATGCCAGCAGAAGATTAACCGCAGTAATAAGAGTGTCGGACCAGGTTGCAACATCTCCGAGAGGCGTGCTGGTCCAATCGAAGGCGCGCACCAGGTCAGCCATTTCGCCTTCGCCGATAATTCGCGACGACGAATTGCCGTGATCGTTAACGCTCACGAAATCCTGGCTACTAATTTCGATGGGACTGCCCATAGGTAGACTGGTTCGCTGCAACTTATCGAAAGGCTTTAGGTTTTCGGACTAATCTGGGGACGGATCGTGGCCGAACACACACGAATCCTAGCAAATCTTAGCACAGCAAGACTGTCCGGCCTCGAACGTGCGAAGGTGTGATCGTTAAACCAACCGCCCGCTTACGGCGAATCAGGCAAGAATCGTGTCACTCGGGGAATATCTCAGGCCAATACGCCTACGTTTTCACGCCGATCGCCTAGGCCAGGCCACCAGGACAACGGGGATCAGGATTAGTTTTATGAGCCAATCTCCCGAATGAATTGCGGCGAGCTGCCATGGTACGTTCTGCCAAAGCATGGATCCGGTGAGCAGGATGACAGGGAAACCGATCCACAGCCAGAGTCCCAATCGCAACGCGCCTTTCCAGTCTGGAATGTTGAGCATCAGCAGCAGACGCGCAATCACGTAAGCGAGGATCGAGGTACGAATAAGCTCAAGCAGCGCCTTCATCGCGTTTGGTTGACTCTGGGCAAT
This sequence comes from Acidobacteriaceae bacterium, assembly GCA_041166845.1. Classification (GTDB taxonomy): domain Bacteria; phylum Acidobacteriota; class Terriglobia; order Terriglobales; family Acidobacteriaceae; genus JALYIM01. The sequence goes on along the minus strand of JBEEGK010000157.1, from coordinate 206 downwards.
TCCGCTCAGCTCAAGAAATTGATGTCCGAAGAGCAGCGGGCTGTACCAAAGCGAGCTGGCGATGAATGCCAGGACGGTGGCGACAGCGAGAGCGAAAAGATTTACTCGGCGCATGTTTTACCTCGTTGGTATCGTGGCATTAAACCACAACTGCAACGCTGCGCTGGGGTTGAAAGGCAGGCCGGCTCAGTTTGACGGTGGATCGC
>JBEEGK010000156.1:0-10051 GCA_041166845.1 Acidobacteriaceae bacterium | reverse complement strand
ACAGCCAGCGCGAGGGCTAGTAAGAGCGCGAAGCTACCTATTTGTGACATGGGAGGCCGTTGCTATTTTTCCAAAAATGCTTGCTACAAGCAAACATGAAGCAACATCGTTCAACAAACAGACAATTTTACGCTTTGCAGGCCGATTTGCGGAGAAAGTAGGCGGCTACTACTGCGGCGATACTAAATATTGCCTTGAAGCAGGTCTCGGACCCGCGCAATTAGGTCTTCCGGCTCGCTCGGTTTGCTGAGGAATGTGACATTGAGTCCGGCATATTCTTCCTCCGCCTCGCATAATCCGCTGATGACAATAACTGGTACGTGCGGGCTCAGCCTTCGAAGTTCGCGTACGAAAACGGAGCCGCTCGCCCCCGGCATCATGTGATCGGTAATAATCAGGCGCAGGGCCGCGCTCACTTCTGTCTGTCGAAGTATCTCTTGCGCCTCGGCGGCCGTGGAAGCTGTGAAGACCGAGAATCCTGCCTGGACCAACACCGCTGCACGTACGCATAGCTGCGTTGCATCGTCATCTATAAGCAGAATCTCGGGCATGCAGAGCGGGTTCAGTTACGCGCTCTGCTGACGATTGCGCCGCGCAAGAACTTCGCGCTCCGCGGTCAGCCAATCTTCGTATTCGTGGCCGGGAGTGCATCCACGCTCTTCGTATAATTCATAGGCGCGATTACGGATTTCGCCGTTTAAATCCAGCTGCGATGAGTTTCCCACTGAAGTGCTTTTCTTGGCCTGCGAAACCGAACTGTTGTCGGGCATCGTGATGACCGGATTGTTAAGGGGGGTAGCGGGGCTAGGGGAGATGCTGCGAGTTGCCTTTGCTCTTGCCATTTTCAAATTACTCCTTACAAATTTGGGTCCGTAATCCCATGTTTTTCCCACAAACACGCCCGCTCATGCCTTTCGGATAAGGTGCAGAAAGTTTGTGGAAGTGGATACCGTCATTATAGCCGACTGAAACGCCCCATCCTGTGAAAAGCATAAGAAAAATCCAGTTTGGCTGGATTCGCATCATTCATAGTGTGAATAGATTGTTAAGACTAATGAAAGTCGTGCGAACTGGTTTGTGCGCGGGTAATATCGAGCGGCAGCACTCGGTCTGCCTTCACTGAGATAACGTTATCCTGATTTTGTAGAATTCCTTCAACAATCATGAACTGTTCAGACCCCACTATAAGCCGGTTTTTCTGAAATAAATCTGGATTAATAATCGCGTTGGCTACGCCGGTTTCGTCCTCAATACTCAAAAACACGAAACCCTTTGCTGTCCCCGGACGCTGCCGCGCGATGATGCATCCACCAATCCGCAGATGCTCGCCGTTAGGTACCTCAGCAAGATCTATCGCCCTTCGGATTCCCATCTTATTCATGCGCTCGCGATGATAGGCCATGGGGTGCGGGCCGACCGTCATGCCAGTGCCGCGAAAATCTGCCACCAGACGTTCTTCCTGATCCATCGCCTGCAAAGGAGAACTTGCGTCAGGTTCATAAGATTGATCGAGCAGAGGTCCAGCATGCCGCACCGCGCGCTCCACCTGCCACAGCGCATCCCGGCGATGAAGTTTTGCGGAAACGCCCGCTGCCTGGTCATAATTGTGAATCTTGTTTAACGCTCCCATCGCGGCCAGCGTATTCAACTCGTCTTTTCGCAGCTCAGGCACACGCTGGACAAGATCTCGAATCGAATCAAATGGAGCGATGCTGCGTTGCCGAACAAGATTTTGCGCAGCTTCCTCGCGCAGTCCGCGAACATAGCGTAAGCCGATGCGTAGTTTTGGTTTCTTCTTCGCGCCATTTTCGAATAACTTTTCATTCGCAACATCCTCCAGCGTACAAAGCCACTGTGATTTCGTTACGCCAATTGGCAGAACCTTCAATCCGTGACGCTGCGCATCTTTCACGATGGTGGGAGGACGATAAAACCCCATCGGCTGGTTGTTCAGCAGGGCCGCGGTGAAGGCAGCCAGGTAATGACATTTTAAATAGGCGCTGGCGTAAGCAATCAGCGCAAAACTGGCGGCATGCGATTCGGGGAATCCATACAAAGCAAATGATGTGATGGATAAAACAATTTCCTCCTGGGCCTGCTGCGAAATGCCATTGCGTGTCATGCCTGTGCGCAATCTGGCCTCAATCTCTTTCATGCGTGCCTGCGAGCGTTTGAAACCCATGGCCCGTCGCAATTCTTCCGCTTCGCCTCCGCTGAAATTGGCGGCTACCATCGCGATTCGAAGCAGTTGCTCTTGAAACAAAGGCACTCCCAAAGTGCGTTCCAGCACGGGTTCCAGCGAAGGATGCGAATAAACAACGGGAGCGCGTCCCTGGCGGCGCTGTAAATAAGGATTCACCATCTGCCCCACAATCGGTCCAGGCCGAATGATGGCGACCTGCACTACGATGTCGTAAAAATGCCGTGGCCGCAGTCGCGGTAGGCATGACATTTGGGCGCGGCTTTCGATCTGGAACATTCCGATGGTGTCAGCTTTTTGCAATGTCGAATATATTTCGGGATCATCCGCGGGAAGATGCGCCAGGTCTACCTTATCGTGATAATGATCGCGAATCAGGACGAGCGAATCTTCCAGCACTGCCATCATTCCAAGACCAAGCAAATCCACTTTAATAATTCCCAAATCATTGCAATCATCTTTGTCCCACTGCACGACGACACGACCGGGCATGGATGCAGGCTCGAGCGGCACGACGGAATCGAGTTGCCCTTGACATATCACCATGCCGCCGGAGTGCTGTCCGAGATGGCGCGGTAAATCCTGCACCGCGATGCACAACTCGAAATATTTGCGCAGCCGGGGATGATTTAAATCCAAACCAGCGTCGCGGAAGCGATGATCGAAAGTGTCGTTCGCGTCGCGATATTCCCAGTTGGAAACGGCCGCGGAAACTTTATCCAAAGTCTCAAGATCGAAACCCAGTACCTTGCCCATTTCGCGTGAAGCCATGCGACTGCGGTAGGTGATGACATTGGCGGTCATGGCGGCGCCGCGCTCGCCATAGCGCTTGTATAAATATTGGATCACTCGCTCGCGCTGGTCGCCGCTGGGAAGATCGAGATCAATGTCGGGCCACTCGCCTCGCTCCTCCGAAAGAAAACGTTCAAAGAGCAACTCCATGCCGACCGGGTCCACTGCAGTAATCCCCAGCGAATAGCAGACCGCGCTATTGGCCGCCGAGCCGCGTCCTTGCACCAGAATGTTTTGCTCACGACAGAATCGGACGAGGTCCCAGACAATTAAAAAATATCCGGCGAGTTCCAGTTTTTCGATCAGCTTTAACTCGCGCTCGATTTGATTGCGGGCGCGAAGCTTGATATCTGCGGAGGTGCTAGTTCCAGAATTCGATCGGCCATAGCGCTGCTGAAATCCTTCACGCGTGCGTTCCCGCAAAAACGACATCATGCTTTCGCCATCAGGCACGGGATATTTGGGGAATTCGTATCCTAGGTCTTTCAGCGTGAACTGAAGTCGGGAAGAAAGTTCCACGCTATTCGCAATCGCTCCGGGAAGATCGGCAAACAGTTGGTGCATCTGTTTTGCCGACTTCAGAAAGCGCTCGGAGTTGCGGGTGAGCAGGCGTCCGGCGTCAGCTAAAGTGCGATGATTTCGCAGGGCCGTGAACACATCGCAAATTTCACGCTCGAGAGCAGTCGCATAACATACGTTATTGGTCGCAAGAAGTGGCAGGCGAAGCGAAGTAGCAATATCAATCGCGGCGCGGTTGCGCGCTTCTTGCTCGCGGTGAAAATGACGCTGCAGTTCTACGTAGACATTTCCGTCTCCGAAGATCTCGGTCAGGCGCTCGATGCAGCGTTTTGCTTCGGATAATCCGCCACGCGCCAAAGCGGTAGCCAGCGGACCATCTTCAGATCCCGTGAGACAGATGAGTCCAGCGGCATATTCCTGCAATCCATGCTCGCGAGCTGAGCCTTCTTTTGGTTGCGAGCTTGCTACTTTGAAGGTTTTCTTTGGTGTTCGCAATTTCATCTGCGTGATCAGGCGGCAGAGATTCTGATAGCCGGCGCGCGATTGCACCAGAAGCGGCAGCCGGGAAAATTGCTCGCACGTAACTTCGGCGCCCATGTGCGCCTTGATGCCAGCTTTTTTTGCGGCCATATAAAAACGCGGAGCGCCATACACTCCATTGCGATCGAGCAGAGCCATGGCCGGCATGTTCAACTGCGCGCAAGTTGCGATCAGGTTTTCGGGCAGGGAAGCGCCTTCCAGAAAGCTGAAAGCAGAGCGCGAATGCAGTTCGATATACATGCGGAATTTTCAGTCGTAACTTCCTTCCAGAAACCACTGCGCGCGTAGCAGATCGCGGACGAGGCGATACAGCGTGATCCCATTTTCCTGCTGCACTGCAATGTCCCATTCGTCGCGGGCCCATCCGTCCTGCTCCCACCAATCGCCGGAGGAGCGCCACGGTCCGGCCGCCCACAGAACTTCGCCTTTAATTTCTTTACGCGTCAGAACGTGCACAGGCTTGCCATCGCGTAGTGTCACTGAAGTCTGCAAGGGAGGCCGGAAGATGCGCAAAGCAGTAACTAACTTCTGTGGATTGCTGCCAGGTGTTTCACCAGATTGTTTTTGCGGCGAATTGGATTTCGTCTTCTGTGAATCTGGGACCGCGAACCGCTGCATACGAAATCTTTCCGCACGGTAGGTATCCAGCAATTGCAGAGAGCCAATTTTATCTTCACCAACGATTGCGGCAATCTTCGCGATCGTGAGCTCGAGTTTTTCCGGCTCCGGTGTAGGGGGAAGAAAAAGTCCACCCTGCGCCGCCCGCGGATGCGAAGGCTCTGCCCGCAAATAAATTTTGACGATGGGAGCGCCGGGAGGATGCGCCCGCAAATCAAGCTGCAGCAGTTTTAAAAAAGTACGCGCATCAAGCAGCGGGACGGGAAGCCGCAGAGTTCGCACAAAAGTCCGTGGCAATGCGGACCCAGGCTGCTGAAAACCGTTCTTGGAATCTTCATCCGAACAATCATCACTCTTGCTATGGTCCAGCTCCAACTGCAATTGCAATTCTTGTGTCGCCAGAGCGCGGGCGCTTAAGCGGGCGCAGAGCTGGTCCAGCAAACGGCCTAACAAAAAAGCCAGCGGCTCCAGCAACCTCAGCGGATGCTCCAATTCCACCGCTTCTTCAAAAATGAGCGGCGCATCTACCGGGACCAGGGTGCGGAAGCTGGCTCCCCGCGCCAGTTGTTGCAGTTGAATTCCTTTTTGTCCCAGCCGCTCGCTGAGGGCTACCGCCGGCAATGCCGCCAGTGCACGCAGATTGCGGATTCCCCAGCGGTTGAACGTATCCAGCAAGCGCTCAGTGTCGGCATCCGAGTCAGATTTCCTGAACAGCACTTCCACTGGCAAAGTTCCCAGCTGCTCTGACTCGCGCCCTTCTGGAATCACGGTCACGCCACAAAATCCGCGGGCGGCAATCACCGATGTATCCGGATTGGACGATACCGCAACGTTCGCTTCCAGGCCGAGTTCGAAACTTCTGCGCGCAATATCCCGGGCGATTTTTGCCAGCGATCCGAAGAGCGGTTGCAGCCCTGCGAGATCAATCAGGATAGTGTCGCTGCCAGCATCCTCGACCCGCGGCGAAAACGATTGCGCGCAATCAAGCAGCGCGGCGTGCGCGGCAGTTTCCTGCAAAGCCGATCGTGGACGCAGCACCATGCCCGCGCAAGCTTCCACCTGCAATTTCGTCATGCCAGGCTCGATTCCGGCGCGGCGGGCCTCTTCGTTTCCAGAAAAAACTTTTTGCAGCGGAGGCTTGCCCGCAAGCACCGCCACTGCCTGCGAACGTAATTCCGGCTCGGCACGCAACACCGCTTCCACGGGAAAATCTGGTACGAAGATGCAGGCAAAAGGCATGAGAAAGTTTTCTTGCGGCAAACTTTGTGATCGCACATTTCCAAATTCGAATTTGTCACCCTGCCCAGGCAGCGTGACTGCGGAAAGAAGTCACCGAAGCCACCGGCTTGCGCTGCATGCGAGCGCGCAATAATTCCACCTGCACCTCAAAACCTTCCATGAGCTGCGCGTGTGCGGGAGAAGATGGACCGTCGCCTGCCCCATTGGAAAATTCACACGGATGACGCTCATATTTCTGTCCCGCATATTTCTGGACTTTCAACAACAGCGTGGCACAAGTCTGGGCACACGGACTCTCCGCCACCACAAAAAGCACGGTCGGCGTAAGTTCCACCGCGCGCTGAAAGCGGAACCATGAAGTCAGCGGAATGCGGCGTGCGATCTTGTGCGGAACATCTCCCAGATCAATCGCCACCATGCCAAATCCGCCGCTCTGCAATAAAAGATCAGTCACCCGCAGCGCCTGCTCCACCGGACCTTCTCCCGATTGACGTCCGGCATCGTTTTTAAAATCGAAATTTCTGGAGAAATTAGAATTTCTTTGCCCGGCATTATTTTTGAAATCTGAATTTTTGCCGCCGCTCGATTTACTTCCGCAGCGTACCCAGAGCAGCTTTTCAAAATCCATGCCCGCCTCCGCCGCCGATACCGGATCGAAAACATCGCTCACATCCACCAGCGCGCACGCCTCCTGCCGCCGCGTCGCCGCTGCCAGCGTCGCCAGCAACACGCTGGTCCGTCCCGAGGATGCCGCGCCGAAAATTTCCGAGAGGCATCCCCGCGGCAAGCCCCCGGCGAATGCATCAATTTCGGCGACGCCGCTCGCCACCATCTCCGGCGCAGGCCGCACCTCCAACCGCGAGGCCGGAGTCACTCCCGAAAGCTTCTCCACGGCAGCGAAGCGTTCTAATAAAGAGAGCCGCCGCAACAACGCCGCGCGCGGATTCTCAGGAAACCGAATTACAGGGTGAATTTCTGTTTGGTTTGGAGATGGGACATGTGAAGAGGGGATATGCAAAGACGAATCGAAATCTAGTAGTGGGATGGAAATTACCGAGGCCAAAACCCCAACCGAAGAAACGGAAACCGGAGAAACGGAAACTTGAGAATCGGAGAGCAGCGAGAAAGACGACGACATACGGGGCCTCTAACATCCAGAAAAATAAAAACAGGAAGGCGTGATCCCAGCCAAGTATAACGGCAAGAACAGGGATTCTGAGCGTAAGCAGATTAAAGAGATTCCGTACTTTTTCGCTTTTTGTTCGCCATCAAGTTGTGATTCTGAACCTGCGAGATAAAACTGTCAAGAAGGAAAAATAACGTTAGGGGAATAAGAGAAATATCGGTAGGAAATATTAGTAGTGCGGATCTTCTTTCAGAAATTCACAAACAAGTTTGCTGTCATCCCGCTTTGTTATAATCGCTTGCCAGCCTGTGGCGCTATCGTCTAGGGGTTAGGACGGAAGATTCTCAATCTTCAAACACGGGTTCGATTCCCGTTAGCGCTACCAAACCTTCTTTTGTTATCTCCGTTCCTTCTATCTGCATGAAGAGTAAGCAGTTTGTTGTTGTTCGATATTCTCCATTTATGTATTGGATTCCCTCGGGAAAAAGAACCTGTTGCAGACGCTGCTTTTGCGCCAGTGACGCAGTTCTCCAAAGATTTGAAGCGTTGAGCAAAATATTTTCCGCGAATTCAAGGACGACCTTAAATTCTAATTCATCATAGTTAGCATCCCCCAGCTCCATTTCCGCTAAGACAATATCTTCCAGCAGTTTTGAGCGCATTTGCTTGTAAGTTTCAGGATCAATACTGTTTTGGTAAACAAACGCTTCTTCCAGTTTCCCTCGATCTTGCCAGAGGCCCCGTGAGCTTTACAATAGTTTCGTTGAACCTGCAAAAAGCGCAAGGATGGGCCACCCTGAATTTGTTTTTGATGATGCAAATCATCTCGGTTGAAGCGGGCACGCGGTCGTTAGCGCTATCAACTATCATCCGCTAACGCCCGCCAAATCAAAGGATTTTGGCTCTGCTCAAAAAGTGTCGTGGCTCTTCCGAATTAGCGGTTACTGTAATCGTGAGACACTGATTTCGCTGGAATTCCCGCATCGAAACGCGGCGGCAAATATGAGCGCCTCAAGTTCGCTTCAGCAACGAAAGATCTTCGGCCACGTTTCGATCGTCGCCGGAAACATGTTGCAGATTGCGGGAATTGCAGCCGCCTGCGCCGCTCTCGCTCTGGCGCAATCCGTCCAGACAAGACTTGCTGCATTCGTGATGATGATCGCCGCGTGGCTCCTCTTCTATTTCTTCTGCCACGGCATCGCACACTGGGCAGTCGGACGCCTTCTCGGCATTCGCTTCGCCTTCTACACTATCGGAGGAACGGGCAATCCTGAAGGCTACCCCGCCGGAATGCGTTGGGTGTTCGAGCATCTCCCATTCTTCGGCGTGCAGACGAACAAGGCCTCGATGCAGAAGGCCAGTCCGAAGGCCAAGGCTTTCATGTGGTCGGCCGGAGTGACGTCCTCGGCAGTGGTTCCGACCCTCAGCGCTATCTGCGCCTGGAGAGCAGGTATTCCCGGCAGCAAGCCGTTTCTGATCTTCGCGGTGTTGTGGGCAGTCGGAACGCTGTCGAGCAACTGGAGAAGCCAGAGCGGAGACTATGCCAAAGCCAGACGGGCCCTCCATTAAATCAGCTGGTCAGCATTCACGCCGCTGGAGGCATGACCTGGTAAAGCATGATATTGCGCTTGAACTCTTCTAAGGTTCGTAGAGCATTATTGATGGCGGCTCGCTCTTCGTGCGCTTCGGAGCCGTGAGTTAAGCTTTGTTGGCGGAAAAGCATTGCCGCCTCTGCTTCTTCCAGAAGCTTTGGCAACTTCAGTGGATCACTTTCCAAAAATACGGCTTCGAATTCCTTTTGCCAGCCAGGAAATTGCTTATCGAACAAGGGAGGTACAGAATTAATCATTGTGGCTCCTTTCGCACCATTCATCGGTTGCACAGGGGCCGAACTGCTGCGTTCGCAGGGAGGGATGTGTAAGAGACTGTTTCAGTCTACTGTTCGTAGAATCCGAAACACCGTCCTGCATCGAACCAACATTTTTGGTGGGTTGCATCAGACTTTGAGGTGCTTGCTTGCCTTGAGAGATTGATGCATGCCCAGAACATCGTGCCGTCATCGGTTCTCGACGACGGCGCGAGTGTCTCCTGACTACTTAGGGCGATCAACCTAAAACTACCTTACCTTGATTACAATCAAAAGCCACTGAATCGGCATCCGTCGCTTTTTGTGCAACCTTTCGGCACCGTTTCTAATCCCACGCCCACACGACACCTGTTTCGAATATCCCGATTAAATGTTTACCGGCATTTTGCTGTGCAAGCTCCCTTCAAGAAGCAAATTAGTGAATTCCCCCTAGGAGAATCTAATGACCAAAGGAAATAAAATAACAACCCTATTGCTGGTATTGACGCTTAGTACATTCATGATTGGTTCGGCGCAAGCCGCGCCTTTAATTCCTAGTACGACGGTACCAGTCGCGGCAGCAACTCGTCCGGCAGTTTTGTGGGTACAGCAACAATTAATAAGTTCATCGTGCAAAACGGGCAGGTGCTAGCCGTGGGCACGGTCGCAGGCACTTTAACAAATGCAACTACGGGGTCGTCAGTACCGTATTAACGAATTTCACGGCTCCGGTCACGATTGCACAGGCCGCTTGCCAAATCTTGAACTTGTCTATTGGACCGATTCACTTGAATCTGCTTGGCTTGGTAATTGATACGAATACGATTGTGTTGAATATCACTGCCCAGCCGGGAGCAGGTAATTTGTTAGGAAATCTGCTTTGTGCCATAGCTAATGCTTTAAACAATCCGTCATCATTGGCTAAACTCTTGAACGGCCTGTTGGCTGCTTTGGGCTTGTAGATTACTCTGGCGTCCTGTCTGCGGGACGCCAGATTTTTCCCACCTTCTATCTCTTGCTACTCCTGACATTGCTTAGTAGGCCTTGGGTATCTTTATATTCACGAGATAGGGACTGCCGAACTCTGTCATGTCTCCAGCATGTTTTCCGGCCACTGGCAACAAGCGTGCGGAAAGCGGCTTGTGCCATTTCACTGCAAGAGCAGCGACAT
>JBEEGK010000155.1:0-3650 GCA_041166845.1 Acidobacteriaceae bacterium | reverse complement strand
AGCTTTTGCCAGAGCACTTGCTGCTTGACGTTCGATCGCGCTAAGGAAGATCCCAGGAAGACCAGCACGCAAAGAATTTGTTTCAAGAATTGTTCCTCCCGCAAGCTTCGAGCCGAGGCTTCATGTGTCACACCGATCGTGCACGCCCGTTTGTTATAATCCGCGCACGCCACCGCTTGCAATGAACGAGCCGTCCACCCCGTTGATGCGGCAATATGCCGCTATCAAAAAAGACCATCCCAGCGCGCTGCTTTTCTTTCGGCTGGGTGATTTCTACGAGTTGTTCTTCGACGATGCCATCGTGGCTGCGAAGGAACTGCAAATCACTCTGACTTCCCGCAATAAGGAAAAAGGATTAGCGGTCCCCATGTGCGGAGTACCGCACCATGCGGCTGACGGCTATATCGCAAAACTTATCCGCAAGGGATTCAAGGTAGCGATCTGCGAGCAGATGGAGGACGCCGGACTGGCCAAGAAACTCGTCCGCCGTGAAGTGACGCGAATAGTTACTCCAGGCACAGCCGCCGATTCTTCGCTCAGTTCTGAGGAGAATAATTTCCTGGCCGCACTGGCTCAGCATGGCGACCGGGTCGGATTCGCGGCCCTCGATCTCTCCACGGGTGAGTTTCGGGCTACCGAATTTCGCGGCGAAGATGCTGGGCGACGAATTCAGGATGAGTTGGAACAGTTACGACCGAAAGAGATTCTGTATGGCAATTCCGTGCCGCTGTTTGAAGGCTCGGTTCCTACTCTCAATTTCTCTATTCGCGATTGCACGGAAACTCCTCTCGACGATTGGGTTTTCGCTCCCGACCACGCTATTCCCCTGCTGGAGAATCATTTTGGTGTGCTGTCACTCGAAGGCTTCGGGCTGGCAGGCAAGCCGGCGGCCGCTTCCGCAGCCGGAGCAATTCTTTACTATGTCCGCTCCACCCAGCGCGGTGCGCTCGACCACGTGGACCGTATCGGATTCTACGAGCGCCACAACTGTCTTGTGCTGGACGCGGTAACAGTTCGCAATCTGGAATTGATCGAGCCTCTGTTTGCGGGGGAAGACACAGGGCTCACGCTATTCCACGCCGTGGATGCGACCGTCACTCCCATGGGCAAGCGCCTATTGCGCTCTTGGATGCTGCGACCTTCCATTGATGTCAGCGAAATCAATGCGCGACTGGATTCGGTTGACATTCTGGTGAAAGAAATAGTCACGCGCGAAGAGCTTCGACGCGCTCTGGATGGCATCCTCGATCTGGAGCGGCTCCTCAGCCGCGTGACCCTCGAGACTGCTAATCCGCGCGACGTGCTTGCACTAGCTGCGTCGCTTGCGAAAATTCCAGCCGCACGAAACTCGCTGGCAATGTTTACTTCGACACGGTTACAGACTCTTCATCTTTCCACCGACGAACTCGGCGATCTTCGCACAAGAATTGACCACACCATCGCTCCACAACCGCCGCTTGCGCTTAATGAAGGTGGGGTGATTGCCGCCGGAGTGGATAAAGAGCTGGACGAACTTCGAGATCTAAATCGCAACAGCAAGCAATTCGTAGCGCAAATCGAACAGCGGGAGCGCCAGCGCACCGGCATTTCTTCACTGAAGGTGAAATTTAATTCGATTTTCGGATACTACCTCGAGATTTCCAAACCCAACCTGCATCTGGTGCCGCCTGACTATGAGCGCAAACAGACTCTGGTTAACGCGGAGCGCTTTACCACTCCAGAATTGAAAGAGTACGAATCGAAGATTCTCGATGCGCAAGAAAAGATCGTCGAAATTGAGCGCCGGCTTTTCTCAGAGCTGCGTTCAGCCATTGCAGGGGAAGCTCGCCGCATCCGCCAAACCGCCCTCTCGCTGGCGGAGATTGACGTGCTTGCCGGCCTTGCGCATGTGGCTGCCCTGCACAACTACTGCCGCCCGCAATTTGATGATTCTGGAGAGTTCGAAATCATCCAGGGACGCCACGCCGTCATCGAGCAACAAGAGCTCGCGACTGGCAACGACCGCTTTGTCCCCAACGATTTGTATTTGAATTCCAGCACTCATAATTTGCTGATTTTGACCGGACCGAATATGGGGGGAAAGTCCACTTATCTTCGGCAGACTGCTTTGATTGCAATTCTGGCGCAGATGGGAGCGTTCGTCCCGGCACGCTCCGCCCGTCTGGGAATTACGGATCGCGTTTTTACCCGCATCGGCGCCAGCGATAACCTTGCCCGCGGACGCTCCACCTTCATGGTCGAGATGACGGAGACAGCGGCCATCCTTCATGCTGCCACGCCGCAATCGTTGATCTTGCTCGACGAAGTAGGACGCGGCACCGCTACTTACGATGGACTCGCAATCGCGTGGGCGGCCGTCGAATACATTCACGCGCATAATCGCGCCAAGACTTTATTCGCAACCCACTACTTTGAGTTGACACAACTTTCCGAGCAGCTCTCCGGCGTGAAGAACCACCACGTGTCGGTGAAAGAAACCGGCAGCGGCATCGTTTTCTTGCGCAAGGTTGACGAGGGCCCAGCAGACCGCAGCTATGGAATCGAAGTCGCCAAACTCGCCGGATTGCCCGGCGCCGTAGTTGATCGCGCGCGCGAGGTTCTGGCGAAACATGAAAATGCCGCGCACAACCTGACTGATGAGTTGGCGAATCACGAGGCGCAAGCGAGATCGTCCACGCAACTTACGATATTCACTCCGCTGTCGCAGCCAGTGCTCGATCGTGTACGTCAACTGGACTTGAACCGGCTCACGCCCCTCGAAGCGTTAAACTTGCTTGCGGAGTTAAAGAGGGAAATTGACTAAGTCCTCGAACCAGCATTCAGATCTCAAACGACAAGTCGGCCAGTTGCTGGTTATTGGCTTTGATGGGACTGAAATGTCTGACCAGCTCGAGGCCTTACTTAGCCGTGTCCAACCCGCGGGCGTGATCTTATTTGGACGCAATATAGAGACTGCTGCACAGACACACAAACTTCTTCAAGACTGCCAAAAATCCGTGAGTGGCCCGATGCTTACATGCGTTGATTTGGAAGGTGGACGCGTTGACCGCTTCAGGAATGTGTTTGGCAAAGCGCCTGCTGCGGCCGATGTGTTTTCCACCGGAGATCGAAAGCTCTATCGAAAGCATGGCAAAGTGATTGGTGAATCCTGCCGAACTTTAGGTTTCAACGTCGACTTCGCTCCCGTGGTGGATTTGGCATTCGAGGCGTCAAAGAATGTGATGAGCTCGCGCGCGGTGTCTGCGGATCCGAAACAAGCCGTGATTTACGCGCGTGAGTTTCTTGCAGGGTTGCAATCGGCCGGGGTCGTCGGAGCGGTCAAACATTTCCCTGGCCTCGGAGAGGCGAATCTCGATACTCATCACGAGCTGCCCAGCGTGAACAAGTCGTTCAAGAAATTGTGGGACGAGGATTTACTCCCCTATCGCATCATGCGGCGCGAAATGCCGATGGTGCTGATCGGTCATGCGAATTATCCTCAGGTGACAGGTAATGGCTCGCCCGCTTCGCTGTCAAAGAAGTGGATTACTGACGTCCTCAAGAAAAAGATTGGATATCGTGGATTGGTTGTCTCCGACGACCTCGAGATGGGAGGGGTGTTAAAAGCTGCTCCTATCGAGCAGGCAGCCGTCGAGCACATTCGGGCCGGC
>JBEEGK010000154.1:0-3180 GCA_041166845.1 Acidobacteriaceae bacterium | reverse complement strand
CCTGTGGCCCACGTGACCACGGTCAAGGAAGAAGTTGTCGCGACTCCTGAGGCGGTTGCCGCTGAAGCCGGCGCTGCTCCGACCGAACCCGAGGTCATCAAGAAGGGTAAGCAGGAGACGGATGAAGCGGAAGCTCCTGTCGAGAAGGCGGAGAAGTCCGAGAAGAAAGATAAGAAGTAGAAGCCAGTTACGCAGCGATGGAGGGTGGCTGTTTCAGCTCTCCATCGTTTGGTTAGGCAAGCGAAGGTTCATGGAGTGAAGCTCATTGTCGGATTGGGCAATCCTGGGGTGGAGTACCAGTTCACCCCTCACAACATGGGCTTTCTGGCGATTGACCGCATTGCAAACGAATGCGGCGCAGAAGTAAGAAATCGCCAGTGTCGCGCAATCACGGCCCGGGTTTCGATTGGATCGGAGCAAGTGCTCCTGGCCAAGCCCGAAACGTTCATGAACCTGAGCGGGCTGGCGGTTCGCGAATTGGTCGAGAAGTACGAGGTGCAAGTCGAGAAAGACTTGCTTCTCATTTACGACGAACTGGACTTGGACCTGGGTACGATTCGCATCCGCCAGCGGGGCACGTCTGCCGGCCACAATGGGATGGAATCGGTAATTGGAGCATTAGGCACGCAGGAAATTTTAAGGATCCGGTTAGGAATCGCTCCTGACCATCCGGTGAAAGATGGCGCAGGATATGTGCTCGCGCCATTTCGAAAGGCACAGCTCAAGGTGGTGGACGAAGTACTCGACGTCACCTCCGAAGCGGTGAAAGTAATTTTGCAGGAAGGCCCGGCGACCGGGATGAATCGCTTTAATCGCAAGCCCGAGGCCAACGAATAGCAGCGGAAGTCCGCAGCCAGATTTGGAGAGAAGCAATGAACCGTACTTATGAACTGATGTTTATCGTCCGGCCTGACATGGTGGAAGAAGAGCAGGACAAACTGATTTCCACATTGAGCACGGTAGTGACGTCGTCGAGTGGAACGGTCAAGTCCGTCGAGAAAATGGGCAAGCGCCGCTTGGCTTATGTTGTCCGCAGATTTCATGACGGACTTTACATTCTCCTCACAGTCGAGGGCAGCGGTGGTTTGATCGCCGAGCTTGAGCGTCGCCTACGTGTCACCGAGCCGGTGATCAAGTTCCTCACGGTAAGAATTGATGAGGAGCAAAAGCGCCTCGACAAGCTCAAGGCAATTCGTGACGCGCGACGAAAGGCTCCGGCCGGAGCAGCCGCAGCGTCTACCGCGGAACCTGCCGCCGAAACGCCCGCTGTTACGGCATAACCAGAGCACAAAACAATTTTAGAAGTGAAGGAGCATCATGGCTGACGAAACAAGAGGACCATCGGCCCCTGGCGCAAGTTCAGGCGGCCACACAGCAGCACCCGAGAGACCCGCAAGTGATCGTCCATCAGGAGATCGGCCGTCGTTTGGAGACCGTCCGTCGGGTGACCGGCAATTCAGCGGAGAACGACGTCCGCCGCGCCCAGGTGGACCCGGCGGAGGCCGCGAGGGCGGCCGTAAATTTTTCCGCCGCAAGAAAGTTTGCAAGTTCTGCGTCGAGAAGATCGAAGCAGTCAATTACAAAGACGTGCGCCTGCTGACACAGTTCGTGGCCGAAAGCGGAAAAATTGTCCCGCGAAGGTTGACGGGCGTTTGCACTCCGCATCAACGGCGTCTCTCCTCGGCGATCAAGCAGGCTCGTAATATCGCTTTGCTACCGTTTGCCGGGAGAGCGTCATAAAGGGCAGCTTTTGGCTCTCAGCTTCTAGCTCGAACCTTTGGATCGTAGTCTGAAAGCTGACAGCAGATAACTATCAACAATTGGAGCACTCATGGAAGTCATATTGAAAGAAGACGTAGCCTCGCTGGGATCTCGCGGCGACGTAGTGAAGGTAGCCGAAGGTTTTGGACGTAACTACCTGCTGCCGCGCAAGCTGGCCATCGAAGCATCCGCCGGAAACAAGTCGGTGATCGAACAGATGAGGGCCGCCTCCGTGCGCCGATCCGCCAAGGAAAAGTCCAGCGCCGAAGCCCTGGCAAAGCAGTTCGACGGCGTTTCGGTGAGCTTTCAGCGCCGTTCTGGTGAACAAGAACACCTGTTCGGTTCAGTGACCTCGGGAGACATCTCCGATGCGCTGGCGAAAAAGGGATTTGACGTTGATCGCCGGAAGATCCAGCTGCACGAGCCGCTAAAAAGCCTGGGCGAATTTACGATTCCCATTAAGCTGCACAAGGACGTTACCGCTCACTTCAAGGTTGTTATCGAAAAAGAGAACGAAGCAGAAGAATAAATCGCCACAAGAGTTACCGCGCTGAGGCTGCGAACCAGCCTCGGCACGACAATCCTAGAATTACCCACCCTCAATTCCTTCCAGAGGCATGTGCCATGGCTTGGTTCTTTGTCCTCTTCTTCGTCTCTGGATTTTGCAGCATTCTCTACGAAATTATCTGGCTGCGGCTAGCCATGGCGCAGTTCGGCGTGACCAGCGCTCTGGTCTCCATCGTTCTGTCGATGTTCATGGCCGGCCTTGGACTAGGGTCTTGGGCTGGCGGTTATGCGATCCAACGAAATAAAGGCCGGATTCGGATTTCAGCGCTCGGTCTCTACGGACTGACCGAACTGCTGATCTCTGCCTCGGCGCTCGCGGTACCTTATCAGCTGCGATACGGACGCGGCGTTCTCGAAAGCATCCCGGTCTCATCTTCCTGGTCTTACTACCTTTTATCCGGATTTTGGATTGCCCTAACCCTGATTCCATTGTGCGCCTGCATGGGAGCGACGATTCCAATCGCCATGTCTGCAATCAGAGATGCGTTCGCCAGCGAAGCCTCAAAGTCTTTCAGCACTCTTTACCGCGCCAATGTTCTCGGAGCGGTGTTGGGCGCGATTCTCCCGCTGGTGTTGATTGAAATTTATGGCTTTCGTGGCACATTGCGAATGGGCGCGCTGCTGAATGCGCTAGTGTTCTTAGTCGCAACCATCCTCAGCTTGCGCAGTTCCCCCCAACAGAGAGGCTTCGCTGGCGACCAAGCCTCTTCTACCGCTGTTGATTATAGTCTTTCCGAAGATAAATCCTTCAAGCCTCTGCTTTTTCTTTTCCTCACCGGCTTGACCAGCATGGGCGCGGAGGTAGTCTGGATTCGCGAGTTCACACCCTATCTCGGCACCGTGGTATACGCG
>JBEEGK010000153.1:0-10132 GCA_041166845.1 Acidobacteriaceae bacterium | reverse complement strand
ACCGACGCACACGCCCAGGATTCCGATGATGACCGGTTCCAGCATGGCCAACATGTCCTTGGTCGCGCTATCTACTTCGTCTTCGTAGAAGTCAGCAATTTTCTGAAGCATGGAATCCATCGCGCCGGTAGCTTCGCCAACTCCGATCATCTGCGTGACCATGTTGGGGAACACTCCGCACTCGCGTAACGGATCCACGATAGTGCGTCCTTCTTCGATCGCCTTACGGACCTTCAGCAAAGCTTCTTCCAGCACTGCGTTGCCAGACGTCCGCGCCGTGATGCTCAGACCTTCAAGAATCGGCACGCCCGAGGTGATGAGGGTTCCCAACGTTCGCGTGAAGCGCGCGACCGCGATTTTGCGCAACAGGATTCCAATAATTGGGAGCTTCAGCAGTGCGTAGTCCAGGTAGTACTTTCCTTTGGGATTCTTGTAGATCTGCTTGGTCCCAAAGAAGAGCCCGACACCGCCCACGATGAAGAACCACCAGAACTGTCCGACGAAGGCGCTGAGGCCAATCACAATACGCGTGGGCAGAGGCAGAGCGACGCCCAATCCAATGAACAGATTCGCAAAAATGGGGACGACCCATTTCAGGAGTGCAGCAACGATCAGTACCGCAAGGCTGATGACCGCCACCGGGTAGATCAGCGCCGACTTTACCGCCGATTTCAGTTTGACGGCTTTTTCAACGTAGGCCGCGAGCCGCTGCAAAATGATGTCGAGAATACCGCCAGTTTCGCCGGCGTCCATCATATTGGTGGTCAGGTCGTCGAATACCTTGGGATAGCCGCGCATCGCGTTCGCGAGGGTTGAGCCGCCTTCTACCGTGGTGCGGACCCCGGTCAGCGTTTTCTGGAATGCCATGTTCTCCTGATTGGCGGCGAGAATTTCGAGGCATTGCACGAGTGGCAGGCCAGCATCAATCATGACCGAGAATTGACGGAAGAAAATTGCAATTTCTTTCGTCTTAACTTTGCCTGAGCCAAAGGTCGGCATGGAAAATTCCTTGCCTTTTTCCCTTATGGATCCGGCCGTAATCTGTTCGCGGCGCAACTGCATCGTCAGTGATTGCTTGTTGACGGCGTTGCGTTCGCCGGTAACTTTTTCACCGGAAGCGTTTTTCCCCGCAAATGTAAACACTGGCATAGTAAGTCTCCTCTTTAAGCGTTGCTGCCATCTATGTCGTTGTTGCTACTTAATTCCTGCAAAATTCTTCGCCTAGCGTTTCCCTGGCGCCGCACCTTTTACCAGAGGTTGCGCTCCCTTGTTTAGACCCGCTCCGCGATTGATCATTTCCTGCAATTCGTCCTGGTTGCTCGATCGTGACATTGCGACTTCAAGCGTGATCTGTTTGTCGAAATACAAAGTCGCCAGACCCTGATTGAATGTCTGCATACCGAATTTGTCCTGGCCGGATTGCATAGACGAATAAATCTGGTGGATCTTGTCTTCGCGGATAAGATTTCGAACCGCAGCGTTGGGCACCAAAATCTCCATGCACATCGCGCGCCCTTTACCGTCAGCCTTGGGCAGAAGCGTTTGGCACATAATGCCTTCCAGCACAAGTGACAACTGGGCCCGAATCTGCGCCTGCTGGTGAGAAGGAAATACGTCAATGACGCGGTTAATCGTGGATGAAGCCGAGTTGGTATGCAGCGTACCGAAGGTCAAGTGGCCGGTTTCAGCGATACGTAGCGCGGACTCGATGGTCTCGAGATCGCGCATTTCGCCGATCAGAACTACGTCTGGATCTTCACGAAGGGCGGCGCGTAAAGCGTCTGTGAAACTCTTGGTGTCCGCATGAAGCTCGCGCTGATTGACCACGCAGTTCTTGTTCATGTGGACGAATTCGATCGGGTCCTCGATGGTCAGAATGTGGTCATGCCGCTCAGTATTAATCTTGTCAATCATGGCCGCGAGCGTGGTGGATTTTCCCGACCCTGTTGGGCCCGTGACCAGGACTAGACCGCGTGGTTTGTCGCACATCCTGCTGACGACGGCCGGCAGATTTAATTGGTTAAACGATTTGATCTCGAAGGGAATTACGCGGAAGACCGCTGCCGTCGCGCCGCGCTGATTGAAAACGTTGGCACGAAAACGAGCCAAACCTTTCATACCAAATGAAAAGTCGAGTTCGAGGCTCTCTTCAAAACGATGTTTCTGCGAGTCGGTCATGACGCTATAAGCAAGCTGCTTAGTTTCCGCGGGCGTCATTTGCGGGAGGTCGAGCGGGACCAAGTGTCCGTGCACACGAATCTGCGGAGGCGAATTCGTCGTGAGGTGGAGATCGCTGCCTGACATCTCCAACATCCGTTTCAACAGATCGCTTAACGAGAGAGCCATAACTGCTATTCCCTTTCCAATTCTTCTAGTGAATGGTTTCGCGCGCCACTTCTTCCAGCGTTGTCATGCCGGCGGCAACCTTAATAAGTCCGCTGCGGCGTAATGTGATCATGCCGCGTTCAATCGCTTTCTTCTTCAACTCCAGGGCGGAGGCGCCAACCAGCACGAGCTCCTTAATTTCGTCGTCTACTTCCATTACCTCGTACAACCCGCATCGGCCCTTGTACCCTGTGTTGTTGCAGGTGGTGCAACCTTTACCTTTATGGATCTTCACGGTCTTAGCCTCTTCAGGAGTGAACCCTTCCTCAATGAGCGCCTGCTGGGGTACGTCCACAACTTCTGAACAGTCTTTGCAGATGCGGCGTATCAGTCTCTGCGCGCAAATCAAGTGAACGGAGGTCGCTACCAGGAATGGCTCAATACCCATGTTCATGAGTCGTGTAATCGTTTCGGGAGCTCCGTTTGTGTGCAATGTCGAAAGCACCAAGTGGCCGGTCAGCGCGGCTTTGATGGCAATTTCAGCAGTTTCAAAGTCTCTGATTTCGCCGACCAGGATGATGTTTGGATCCTGCCGCAAAAATGCTCGCAAGGCGGCCGCGAAATTCAGGCCGATCTGTTCTTTCATCTGGACTTGGTTGACACCGCCTAACTGGAATTCGACGGGATCCTCCGCCGTCATGATGTTGGTATCAGGCTGGTTCAAGCGTGCGATGGAGGAATACAGTGTGTTGGTTTTGCCCGATCCAGTCGGGCCCGTGACCAGCACCATACCGTAGGGTTTCAGAATTGCTTTTTCAAATTTGACTAGTGACTCAGGCTCGAATCCCAGCTTCGTCATATCGAGGCGAAGGTTTTCCTTATCAAGAAGCCGAAGCACGATCTTCTCTCCCCACAAGGTGGGCAGAGTGCTGACACGGAAATCAAGTTGCTTCTTCTTGCCGCCAATATTCATCTTCAGCATGATGCGGCCGTCTTGGGGAAGCCGCTTTTCGCTGATGTCCAACTTCGCCATGATTTTCATGCGGGACGTGATGGCGTCTTTTAACTTGAGTGGCGGAGACATGATGCTCTGCAGAATTCCGTCAATACGGAAGCGAACGCGAAATTCTTTCTCGTAGGGTTCCACGTGAATGTCACTGGCTCCGCGCTTGACTGCGTCCGTCAGAATCATGTTCACAAGCTTGACGATGGGCGCTTCATCAGCCGCCTTCTCCAGATCGGCGAGGCCCATCTCGGTTTCTTCAGCCTGCAGTTCCACGTCGGCTTCGTCCATCTCCGTCATGGACTGCATCACCTGTTCGAGATCTTCCTCTTTGGTGTTGCCGTAAGCCTTTTCAATTCCCTCGAGAATCGAGCTTTCGGAGGCGACCACCGGCTCGATATTGAAGCCGGTCATAAACTTGATGTCATCCATTGCGAAGACGTTGGTGGGATCCACCATTGCAATGGTCAGCGAGGCGCCGACGCGGCTCAACGGAAGAATCTGATAACGTTTCGCTGTCTCGAACGGAATGAGCTTGACGACCGAAGGATCTATTTCAAAATAAGAAAGATTGATTGCGGGAACACCATATTGCCGGGAGAGAAAGTTAGTAACGTCTTCGTCTTTCAGGAAGCCGAGTTTCACCAAAGCGGAGCCCAGACGACAGTTCGTCTCCTTCTGCACTTTCGTCGCCTGTTGCAACTGCTCTGGGGAAATTACCTTCTCTTTCACAAGAAGATCGCCCAGTCTCTGAGACATGCCTCGCTCCTGAACCGCAAACTGATCTTAAAAATGGACGCCAGTTCAGCACTGACAACCGGCCTGTGTAAGCAACCAGAGGAGTACTTTGCGTTGACACAAATTGTCACCTGAAGCGCGTTACTTCACCAGTAACTTTGGTACTTGTACCGAACCTTGGTTTACGATCAGGGGTGCGGACGAGGCTGTAACTCGCTGCTGACGGGCATATTGAGAGAGTACGGCTCCGCGGGTCAGACACTTTGGTAACGAGAGACGGATAGTGTCACGCCCACCAATCCAGGCATCGCAGCCGGGCAAGCCGGAGGACCAATTTTGAAGCATTATGCTCAGCGAGGTGGCGAAGCTTTAAAACCACCCATTCAATTGCCAAAACAGGACCGGGAAGCAGAATTGCGCGAGCATTACCGCACACTTCATCATGCTTGGGGAGCGCAGCATTGGTGGCCAGCCAACACGCGTTTCGAGGTGATAGTGGGAGCCTATTTGACGCAGAACACTTCATGGAACAACGTGGAGATCGCTCTGCGGAGCTTACGAGCAGCGGGACGGTTGAGCGTAAAAGGAATTCGCAACGTGAGTTTGCCAGAGCTTGAGGCCCTGGTCCGTTCGTCAGGTTTCTTTCGCCAAAAGGCCAGCCGACTCAAGCTCTTCGTGCAGTTCCTTGACGAAAAGTACGGCGGTTCTCTGGAGCGGATGTTTTCTCAGCCCACATACAAACTGCGTAAAGAACTGCTTGGTCTTTTGGGAGTCGGGCCTGAAACCGCCGATTCGGTCCTCCTATACGCCGGCCAGCATCCCATCTTCGTCGTGGACACGTATACTCGACGAATTCTTGAGCGCCACGGCATAGTGAATGCGGGAGCTAGGTATGATGAGGTCCGCACTCTCATGGAACGGGCACTGTTCCCGCTTTCAATGACAAGCACAGCGCTAAAAGCTCATCCGCAACTACAGAAAACAGGCCATCCGCCGTCGCGTATCTCCAACAGCAAGCGTTCTTCGCTAGCACAAATATTTAATGACACACACGGATTCATCGTAAGCACGGGAAAGCACTTTTGCCGCAGGACGACACCCATTTGCGAAAATTGCCCGCTTTGCAAGTTTTTGTCCGGCAAAGTTCTTGCGGCAACGGTTTAGTCGGATATTCAGAATGGTCGGCTTAATATTGTGAGGATTGATTACTCAGTTAACTCGTAGGACACTCTAGACGTGGCTATTCCCGATAAATCTCGTGCGCCCGAAAAGGCGTCAAGCCGGAAGAAACTAATTATCTTTCTGGCGATTGGACTTTTTCTGGCCTTTGGAATCGTCCTCTCTCAAACATCTTTCGATCTTCCTTTCCTGAATCCAGACACGAATCAACAGCTACTGGTTTTTGCGTCTCTGTCAGTTCTGATTTTTTTGCTATTCGTCGCACTGACGTTTGTGCTTGCCCGCAACTTGCTGAAGCTTTTTGCAGAACGAAAGCTGGGAGTGCTGGGCTCAAAATTTCGCACACGGATGGTAGTTGCAAGCCTGCTGCTGTCATTTCTCCCCGTGATAGTGATGTTTGGATTCGCCTACTCGTTGATGAACCGTTCCATTGACAGATGGTTTTCGAGTCCCTTGGAGGAAGTCAGGCAAGACACGCTAAAAATGGCGTCCATCCTCTCGGGTTATGTGGCGCAAGACGCCTTCGCCGAGGCAAAATCAATTGCCGCGCAGCCGGAAATCCAAAAAGCTTTTGCCGATAATAAATTCTCAGATGTGGAAGAAGAGTTCCGTGAACGAGAGTCCACGCTAAGGGGAGGATTCGCCATAGCCATCGTGAACGGGGCTGCGCAAACAAGTTTTAACCTGCCCGCACCCTGGCCGCAGCTAAAAGACAAGCTGACGTCAAGCACTACAAAGTCTGACAACGCCGCGGCGCCAATGACCTGGGAGCAGACCGATTACATCGTCGGAAGTTCCCCTGTCTCAGGAAATGGCCTTATCTTGGTTGCTTTGCCTTTGCCGAAAGAATTTTCAAGCATCGCGCGCCAGGCGGCCGCGAGCCAGCAGCGATATCTGGAGTTATACCGCGAGCGGCGATTGGTTCGTCGAACTTACATGGAAATGCTGTTACTGCTCACCGTGGTGGTTTTGTTCTCGACTACGTGGCTGGCCCTGTTCCTCTCCAAGCTTGTGACACGTCCCGTGGTAGCGCTGGCGGAAGCTACGCAAGAGATTTCTCGAGGACGCCTCGATTATCGAGTGGAGGTACCGGCGGCAGATGAAATTGGAGACTTAGTGCGGTCCTTCAATCGCATGGCTGAAGAATTGCAATCGAGCCGCCGTCAAATTGACGCGTCCAGCCACGATCTCGAGGCTGCCAATGTCGCCCTGGAACAGCGTCGCCGCCACATCGAGACTATCTTGGAAAGTATCCCCACCGGCGTACTCTCATTGGACGCCGATCGTCGCATCACACACGTGAACGATGGTCTGATACGACTTTTTCATTCATCCGGGACGACGTCCGGAGCTCCGGCAATTCTAATAGGGTCCTCGTTGACAGATATTTTCCCGGCCGAGGTTATGCAGGACCTCGAATCTCTGTTCCGGCGCGCTGACCGCATGGGTACGACTACGACGCAGATGGACATTGCTGTTCAACGCGGATCGCTCAATCTGGCTACTACGGTGGCAACGCTGCGCCACGGCGATAACCGGCTTGGGTATGTTCTGGTCTTTGAAGACATGTCGGACCTCATCAAAGCGCAAAAACAGATTGCGTGGAGGGAAGTAGCGCGTCGAGTGGCGCATGAAATTAAAAATCCGCTTACGCCAATTTCTCTTTCCGCCGAGCGTATTCGACGGCATCTGCAACGCAGCGCGCCGCTGGATGCCAGTTCGCTGAAAGTGATTGATGGTTGCGCGCAGACCATCAGCGGGGCCGTAGAGACGGTGCGCGCCCTGGTGGATGAATTTTCAACGCTGGCTCGTTTTCCTGCTGCCAAGCCACGGCTCGCAAACATTAACAACATCGTGGAGAATGCTTTGTCCATGTTCAACGGGCGGCTTGACAACATTCGTGTACATACGGTGCTCGCGGACCATCTGCCGGGTGTAATGGCGGATGCTGAGGGAATCAAACGCGCGGTTGCAAACCTGGTGGATAACGCCGCCGAGGCCATGCAACAGTCTGTGATTCGAGAAATCCAGATTTCTACCTCATTGGTGGCCAGCCGTGACGCGGTGGAAATCACCATCGCAGATACTGGGCATGGGGTTACGACAGAATTGAAGGAGAGGCTGTTTCTTCCCTATTTTTCGACAAAGCAGCGGGGCACGGGGCTGGGCCTGGCGATTGTGAGCCGCATTGTCCAGGACCACCATGGCTCGATTCGAGTCGAAGAGAATAAGCCGATTGGCACAAGATTTGTAATCGAGCTTCCAATTGCACCGGAAACGGCTGCTACAGTTACAGAAATCCAACATGCATAACATTCTGATCGTTGATGACGAGCCCACAATAAGACAGTCGCTGAAGGGTGTATTGGAGGACGAGGGCTACCATGTCGCGACCGCCGACGGGGGTGAAGCCGGCCTCGAGAGTTTGCGCGGTGGCTTGTTTGACGTCGTGCTGCTCGATGTTTGGCTTCCCGGCATGGACGGTCTAAGCACGCTGCAAAAAGTACGCGCTCTGGAAGATCCACCTGAAGTGATCATGATATCGGGCCATGGCACGATCGAAACCGCGGTGCGCGCAACCAAGCTGGGGGCTTACGATTTTCTGGAGAAGCCGCTCTCCATCGAGAAGACATTGATTCTCCTGAAGCACGCGCTGGATGCGAAACGCTTGCGCAAGGAAAATCGTGATCTCAAGCGGCAACTCGCACCCAAACACGTAATCGTAGGCGACAGCATCCCCATGAAAGCGCTTCGGCAGCAAATTCAAATCATGGCGCCCACTAACGGACGGGTGTTGATTTACGGAGAATCCGGCACGGGCAAAGAGATGGTGAGCCATGCGATTCACTTTCGTAGCCTGCGCAAGGAACAAACGTTTGTGGAAGTGAACTGCGCCGCAATCCCCGAAGACCTGATCGAGAGCGAGTTGTTCGGACACAGCAAGAGTTCCTTCGCGATGGCGGTTTCAGAGAAAGAGGGAAAGTTTCAGAAAGCCGATGGTGGGACTTTATTCCTCGACGAAATCGGTGACATGAGTCTGAAGACCCAGTCCAAAGTACTACGTACGCTGGAAGAACAGCGCTTCTCTCCGGTGGGAAGTGATGAGACCATCACGGTGGACGTGCGCATCATCGCTTCGACTAACAAAGATCTGGAAGAAGAAATTTCAAGAGGCAATTTTCGCGAAGACCTTTTTTACCGGTTGAACGTAATTCCTTTCTCCGTGCCGCCCTTGCGCGAGCGCAAGGAAGACGTTCCGCTACTGGCCCGACATTTCCTGAAAGAGTTTTCGGCGGCGTATGGACGACGCACTCGAGAAATCACGGACGATTCGATAGAGACCTTAATGCGCTACTCCTGGCCTGGAAACGTGCGCGAGCTGCGCAACGTGATCGAACGCATTGTGATCATGAATCCGACCACCAGTCGCTTTGAAAGGAAACATCTGCCTCCGCTGGTGTATCGCGACGGCAACCGCCGCAGCGTTGGCGCGGAATTCACGAGTCTGCATGAGGCGCGCTCCGCCTACGAGCGCGATTACATTTTGAAGAAACTTGACGAGCACCACGGCAACGTAAGCAGAACTGCTGAGGTGTTGGGCCTCGAACGCAGTCATCTTTATCGAAAGATGAAAAGCCTGGGAATTGCCGTGAAGGAGTAAGGTGGAGAGCGCTCGTGGCTAGCGCTTAATCATCTGAATTTCGCTCCCGTTCTTCACGAACTTCACTTCATCCATTAACTGATTGATCAGATAAATTCCGCGCCCGCAGTTCGAGTAAAGGTTCTGACCAGAAATTGGACTGGGAATGGCACTCGGATCGAACCCATTTCCTGGATCTCGAACAATGATCAACATGCTGCCCTGATCGTCGCAGGCTACATCGCATTCCACAATTTTTGTCGAATCGGCTTTGGCGCCGTGGAGAACGGCGTTTGCGAGCGCCTCGGTAAGAGCCAGCTCTACCGCTTCTTCTTTACCGGTGGCGCACTCGATCTCTTTCACGATCTGCATGACGTTCTGCACGACTGGATCCACGGCATTCTTGTCGGCGGCTAACATCACTTTCAACCGCACAACCATTTTTTTGGAATCGAAATCGCAGGATGAATCAGAAGTCATAGGATGGGACCTTCAGCAAGTGATGGTATAGACGTTGTCCAATGCAATTTCGCGGGCAAGTTGTTTTAACGCAAACTCTTGGTTTCGGCAACCGAGCCCGCCAATCCTAGTAGCTGCTTTCGCCAGTCCAATTCTTCCACGAAAAGATGCGATTCGCGCCAGTCGGAGCGAACTTTTACAAATAATTCCAAAAACACTTTGGTGCCGACCATCTTTTCGATCTGCAATCTCGCCAAGGTCCCGATCTGCTTAAGCATCGCTCCCTGCTTGCCTATCAGAATCGCTTTTTGACCTTCGCGCTCACAATAGATAGCGGCAGCGATGCGGGTAAGCCTGGTGCCTTCTTCGAACTGTTCGATGACCACGGTAGTGGCGTGCGGCACCTCTTCGCTGGTGGCAAAAATAATCTGTTCTCGGATTGCCTCCGCCACCATAAAGCGCATGGGCTGGTCCGTTACCTGATCCTCCGGGAAATAAGGCTGTCCCTTCGGCAAGGCGGTAAGCAGTTTTTCCAACAGTATGTCGAGGCCCTCCGGCTTGCGCGCCGAAATGGGGATGACTTCCTGGAAGCGATGCAGCTTTGAATAAGCTTCGATCACAGGCAAGAGCTTGCCTTTTCCGCCACGCAGAAGATCTATTTTATTCAGCAGCAGGAATGCCGGCGTTTTTGATTTTTCGACCATTTCCAACACCGCTCGATCGGCGTCACCGAATTTCTTCGTTGCGTCCGTAATTAGAAGAATAAGGTTGCAACCGTCGAGTGCCTC
>JBEEGK010000152.1:0-4673 GCA_041166845.1 Acidobacteriaceae bacterium | reverse complement strand
TATGCGGCCTCGTCGTCCGCTTATGGAGACACCCCGACGTTGCCGAAGCATGAAGAGATGTTTCCCAATCCTATTTCTCCCTACGCGGTCGCGAAATTAGCCAGCGAGTATTACATGATTTCCTTTTTCCGCTGCTACGGATTGGAAACTGTGTGCCTGCGCTACTTCAATATTTTCGGGCCTCGGCAGGATCCGTCTTCGCAATACTCCGGCGTACTCGCCAAGTTCATCACGCAAATGCTGAATGGAGAAACGCCCACCATCTTTGGTGACGGCAGACAAAGCCGCGATTTCACTTACATTGATAATGCGGTGCAGGCAAATCTGCGCGCCTGCAAGGCTCCCGCACCGCACGTCGCCGGCAAAGTATTCAACGTCGCCACGGGACGACGGGTAGATCTGAACGAAACTTTCGAAATCCTCAAGAACATCATCGGATTCTCCGGCGATGTAAAGTACGGTCCCGAGCGTGCCGGGGACGTGAAGCACTCTCTTGCAGACCTCTCGCGCGCCGAGAACTTTCTGGGTTATAAGCCGACGGTAAATTTCGAGGATGGCCTTCGTAAGACTATTGACTGGTACCGCGCTAGAGAGAAATCTGCTAGCACTCAGCCCCAGCTTGTGTCCAGCCGTTCGTAATTACCTTGGTGATCTAGGGCGCCATTACGGTAGCGACTAGATTCAAAGTATGACGATTTCCACCCTGGTGGTTTCTCGCGACTGGTCTGAAGTTAGCGTGCTGGAGTGCATTCTGGGCGGCTTGCACATCGACGTCGACGTGGAATCGAAGCCCGAACTCGCCCAACAAAAACTGATGCATTCAAAAGTTGACGCCTTGATCGTGGACTACGATCTGGAAGGCGCGTCGTCACTTTTGCGCGCCGTACAAGAGGGCCTCATGATCAAGACTGTGCCGCTGGTGCTCATGAGCGGATTGCGCGAACGCCAAAACCTGGAAAAGGCTGGCGCCAGTTTCGTATTCGAAAAACCCATTTCAGTGGACCAGGCTGTGCATACGCTCTCGGCGGCCCACAACATGATTCTGGATTCAAGGCTCCGCTACTACCGGCATCAATTGGTGGCGCGTGTAGCACTTACGTTTGCAAACGAGAAATTTATGGATGCCAATCTGCTCAACGTCAGCCAGAGCGGAATACGTATCCAAGCAGACTCACTACTCCCGCGTGAAGAATTGCTGTCTATTCAGTTCGAGCTTCCGGGAACAAAAACGTCTTTGCGACTACAAGGCGAGGTGGCGTGGAGCGATCGCGATGGGAACGCCGGCGTCCGCTTTGCAGAGGTCAGCGCCAGCGTAAGCCGCCAGCTGCGGCTATGGCTCGAACGAAAATACCTGGTCAATTAAGTTTTGGTGACTAGCGAAAGCGTGCGCGTTTAAGAATCTCTTCCGTGGGATCTCCGTACGCCATGGAGGCCAGCCACGAGCCCGGTGTGACGTGGTTCCAAACGGCAAAGAGAAACCAGTAGACAACACCGAACACTCCGGCAGTACCCAGGCCCAGAGCAAATGACATCGGCCACTGGGGTAGTACATGAGTCATGCTGAGCGCGATCACGAAAAACAGCATTAACGCCGACAGCAGAATCAAGCCGTCTATTACCCTGGCGAAATTAGCCTCCGAAAGCGGAAAACTTGCCAGTCCGTGGTTTTCAGCGTCAACATGCTTATAGATGTCTTCGGTCTCCGCAGAGAGAATTCTTTGGGATGGACTTCGCTCTAACAGGCCGACATCACCAGATTGACCCTTTACCCCCTTAGATACGGTCTCGAATACGAAGGAATTTGAGTCAAGCTGTTGCGCGCTCGTGAGCAGCTGAATAAAAATCCAGTCTTTCAGCAGGCGCGTGGAACGCTCCGGAATATTAAGAAATTCAACTCCGCATTGCCCCGAAGAATGTCCCCACGCGACTCGACCGGTCACCTCCAGTCGAAGACGCGGATTTAATAGTTCAAAGCACAGATGTACGGGCTGGTCCGCCCGCAACGGCGCCACCGCCTGAATCGCCATTCCCTCTTTCGAGATGTCGTGGATGATTCCGCCATTGGCGTGGTCCAAATTGACGTAAGCCAGACTGCAAAGAGGATGGCGATAATTTGCACGCTGTCCCACCACTGCATCTGGGCGGATGGGACCCGGAACGGTCTGGTACTCCATGACCTGAATATTAGCTTTTGGAAGGGCTGCTCTTTCAGTAACCGCGGTGGTTCGGGCTTAAGAAGCCGGACGGCGTTCGGAAGGGAAACTTAGCGGCTCACTCTGTTTCCGGTGCCCTGAGGCGAGGCTGATCAGGCGGTCGAGATCGTAGTCGAATCGACCATACGCCCGGAATTCCTTCTCGTCGAAGAGGCGTTTAATGCCACATCCGGTGCAAACCTGGTACGAGCAGCCTTCTGAGCTGACGGGCCAGCTCATCTTGCGATGCCAGCAACCGCGCCACAAGACGACGGCGGCTCCGGCCACTCCCGTAGCAATCAGCCCTAAAGGCCAACGCAAAATACGTTTCTTTTTGTCTCCGCTCACGCGCGCTCTCCTGTTCGCTCTTATGTCCAAGATATTCGGTTTGCCATGGCGGCGCAATGATTGTTCCAATTCCCCTCTATCCCGGCGGGGTCCTTACGAAAGAATTAAGAAGGCGCGAAACTTTGGTGTTAAACGAAACGTTGCGATTGGAGCCAAACCCTTGTAGCTTAAAGGAGTTGGCGGTATGCGTGAGCCCAGAAAAGTGCTCGACTCCGCCGCCTTGCTACATCCTGAAAGCGCGCAAAAAAGCCGGGCGCTTTGCCAGAACTCATGAGTGCTACTGCGAACAACCCGATGGTCGGAGCCGACGCTACAGCCGAGTCGCCCCGAACTACGTCATTGCCTAAATCCAATGGGCAAGAATCTATAAGTTGGTCTCCCGCACGTTCGGCGTTGCAGGCATTGCTGGCATTTTCCTCTCTGCACGAACAGCTACGGCAACGACGCGCACAGCAGGCAGGCAAGCGGATCGAGGTAGAAGATTCCGAGCTGGAACAATTCGCGTTAGATGAGGTACTGCAACTTGTAGCGCACCGCGCGCTGGCAATCACCGAAGCCGACGGAGTTGCGATAGCGCTCGCCGAAGGCAATGCGATTGTTTGCCGCGCTTCCGCCGGATTCGTTTCCCCCGATGCGGGCATGCGCATTGATCTGGATTCCGGATTCTCCGGAGCTTGCCTGCGGGGCGGACAGATTGTGCGCTGCGATAACTCAGAGACCGACTTTAGAGTAAATGCGCAAGCCTGCCGTCAGCTTGGCGCCAGGTCAATGGTCGCGGTCCCGCTAAGCGCGCGCCAAAACGTCATCGGCCTGATCGAAGCTTTTTCGACCGAAGTGGCCGGATTCACCGACGGCAATGTTCGAAGCCTGAATCTGCTGGCCGAGCTGATTCTTTCCGCGCTTAAGCCGGAAGAAGAAGATCGCCTGGCTGAAATCGCACGACGTGTTGTACAACACTCAAGTCCGGCGGAACTAGGGCCGATCCCGGTAATCGCTGTATTGAGCACAATTAAACCCGCCGATTCCGGTCGTGGCGTTTCCTCCACCGACTCAAAAGATGCATTGCGGGACGGGAAATCTGTCAGTGAGCCGGAGGTTAAAGCTACCCCGGTAGAGATTGAAGAGCCCATTTCTGCGTTGAATCCCCTTGCGAATGTTGAAGTTCCTAAAGAAGAACCTCCGAAACAGATAAAGGAGAGCTTCGAAGAATCTGCAGTAACCAAGGAGATTGCTTCTCCGGTTTCGCCATTGACGGAGCCCGCGAAGTCCACGCCCGGGCTTTGGCTCGTGCTGGCATTGATTCTCGTCGCCGCGACGCTGGGCTTTGTAGTGTGGCAAAAGCTTCCGCACCATGTTTCAGATACCGTCGTCAACCGGGGAGTAGAGGCTCAGGCTTCAACTCCGACAACCTCGGCTGGATCGGCCACGCCGGGTTCAAGCGAAGGGTCTGCGTCTCAACAACCAGGCAGTTCCAGCACTCCGCAAGAGCCAGATGCACCCTCCGCCACAACTCCGGACAAGTCGAACTCGCAACCGCGAGTCACTGGAATTCGGCATTGGTCTTCGACGGATTCGAGCACGGTAGTTATAGATTTACAGGACCAGGTCCAGTATGAGGCGCACCGGCTGGCCAGTCCGGAGCGCGTCTATCTCGATCTGCGCGACACCAAGCTACCGCATGAGTTGAATGGAAAGATAATTGACGTTGATGATTCTCTGTTGTTCCGAGTCCGAATCGCCCAGCCCACGCGTGGAGTCACGCGCGTAGTTCTTGAAACGAAAACGCAATCAAGCTACTCCGTGAGCTTGGAGCAAAGTCCCTTTCGGCTGGTAGTGCAAATCCGCAAGTCTGGATCGGGCGCCAAGGAGCCGACGCCAGCTGATCTTTCTGGGCAGCATGACATGCCGCCGGCGACACCGACAACCCCCGAACCGTCGAGTACAACTTCTCCTGCCACGACGATTACGAATCCTGTGACGACGTCTCAGAGTTCGCCCGCGACCAACGTGCCGACACGTGTTGCGGCGATCACACCCGTCAGTGCCGGCGTGAAAGATCTTCGTATATCGCCTTTGGGGCGTTCACCATTAAACTCAAAAATCACTGACCCGCTGGACGCGATGCCAGCGCAT
>JBEEGK010000151.1:0-8723 GCA_041166845.1 Acidobacteriaceae bacterium | reverse complement strand
AGCTACATGGCCCTGGACCTCCCGGTAAGCATCGGCGACTATCAATGTTCCCAAAAACCGGACGAACCGATTGTCGTTCACATGATGAAGACGCCCTGCAAGCCGGGACTTCCGGCAAGAAATCAGCACCTGCTGGGACGCATGGAACTTTACGGCACGAGCTTCGAAACAATGGAGCGGAATATTCGTGATCAGATGGCTCGCACGCTCGGCCCGGGAGGCTTCGATCCCGCCCGCGACATCACCGCGATCACTGTAAACCGCTGGTCGCATGGTTACGCCTACGAATACAACTCACTGTGGGATAAATTCTGGCTCGAGGGTGGAGAGATTCCCTGTGAGGTCGCTCGCAAGCCCTTTGGGCGATTGGCTATCGCGAACGCCGATGCTGGTGCATACGCTTACACGGATTCCGCGATTGATCAGGCTTACCGAGCGGTGGAAGAAATCAGAAAAACTTAGACTTCGCAGGCGGGGACGTTCTTTTCGCTCCACTCTAGTGGATAGTTTTCGTTTTACGCGACATGTAATCCATCAGCAGGTACTGTCCTAGCGTGTAGGGAGTGGTGAAGTACGCTTTGCCTTTGCACATCTCGGTAACTTTTTGCACGAACTGTACCAGGCCGTAGTCGGACGCAAGCATGAAAGTATTAATCAAAACTCCCGCTCGCTTGCACTTCGAAACCTCTTCCAGAGTTTGGCCAACCACCAGCGGATCCAGCCCGAACGCGTTCTTGTAAATGCGCCCGTCCTCCAAAGTGAGCGCAGATGGCTTGCCATCCGTAATCATCACGATCTGCTTCATGTCTTTGCGCTGGCGCTGCAAAATCCGTTGCGCAAGCCGCAGTCCCTCACGCGTATTGGTGTAATACGGACCGACCTTCACTCGCGCCAACTGCGAGACTGGAACTTCTTCCGCGGAATCGTGGAACAACACTAAAGACAAAGAATCGCCCGGATATTGCGTTCGAATTAGTTGTGACAGCGCCATCGCAACTTTCTTTGCGGGCGTGAAACGATCTTCTCCATAGAGGATCATGGAGTGTGAACAGTCGAGCATGAGCACCGTCGCGCACGACGATTGATACTCGCACTGATGCACTTGAAGATCGGAATACTCGATGTTCAGAGGCGAACTCAGTCCTTCACGTTGAATGGCGCTGGAGAGAGTCGCGGTGATATCAAGATTGAGCGTGTCGCCGAATTCATATTGTTTGGACGCACCGCTGGCCTCAATGCCTGTGGCCATGTCCCGAGTGTCATGGCGTCCGAAACTGGATTTTCCCAGCGAGCCCATCAGATCCCGCAAGCTCTTGAAGCCAAGAAAGTCCAGGCTCTTATCGGTAATCTCAAACTTTGCCGAATGGGCCTCGCCAACCTGTCCGCCCACACTTGGTCTCTGCGATGGGTCATGGGGTTGGTCGATGCTGATGTAGTTTTCCTGCTGCATGCGTGCGATGAGCTGCTCGATCAGTTGCTCGAGACTGCCGTCCGCCTGCATCTGCTGGAGCTGCTGCTGCATTTCTTCATCCAGCAAATTGTTATCGAAGAGCGCATCTTCGATGGCCCGGCGCAGATCGTCGAGCGTCTGCTCACCGTCGGCAAACTCATCGTAGTAAAAGTCCTGAAAACCGCTCTGCAACAAGAAATTGGAGAGCGCGCCCAGCAAGTCTTCCAGGCTCATTTCGCCCGCTGGGTCAGGAACGTATTTGCTGTAGCGTATGCGTTTCATGCGTTTTCAGTGGGTCAAGACTTATCCTGTGTCATCCCGACCGAGACAGTTGATTCGCAAAGCGAAGCAGCTGGCGAGTGGGGGGACCTGCTTTTGTACTTTCACTTGTCCGCGCTACCGACAGGTCTCTCGACTGCGCAAAGCTCGTGGCTTTACTCCGCTCGGGACGACAGATTTGTGAGCTTAAAGTATTCACCTGCGACTCAGTTGTAAGTCCGCCGACCGCCCCGAAAAGGCTGGTCTTCGCGCTCAAAAGGCTTTTCGACCGGCTTTGGTTGCTTTTCGCCAGCGGTAAACAGCCTCTCTTCGTTGCGTCCAATGCGCTTGTGGGCGTGGAGACCTTCCAACACGAATTCCGCCGCTGAAACCTGCGACTCAGCATGATCTTTCGGACCAACATTCAACTTGCTCAATTTTTCCATCAGCCCCTGGATTCCTCGCAGCGCTTGCAGCGAATCTTCAGCGCTAGCGGTGTCCGCAAGTTGAATCTCTCCTCCCAGATCGAACCACTGCACAATCTGCTGCATGTTTGAGTTATTGAAATACTGGTCGAAAGTTTTGGAGATGGCGCTGCGAATCAGTTCTCGTCCGACATGATCGGCGCCCTTCATCTCGCCTTCGTATTCAAGCTCTAGCTTGCCTGTGATGGATGGCAAGGCCGCATAAACATCTCCAATGCGCGGGACTACCATCTTCTCGTCGTAGCGAATTGCCCTTCGTTCCGCGTTGGAAATCACGTTCTCCATGACCGAAATTGGCAGGCGCTGGCTCACACCGGAGCGCTTATCTATTTTTTTGTCTTCGCGCGCGGAGAACGCAATTCGCTCGATCACTTCACGCACGTACTTTGGAATAGCGAGGTTGTATCCATCGCGCTCGGTCCAAGCTTCTTGCGTGGTGATGGCGATGCCTTCTTCAACTGTCGCGGGATAGTGCGTGCGAATTTCAGAACCGATGCGGTCCTTCAAGGGCGTGACAATCTTGCCGCGAGCCGTGTAGTCCTCCGGATTCGCGCTGAACACGAGCGCGACATCAAGCGGCAGCCGAATCGGATAGCCCTTAATCTGCACGTCACCTTCCTGCATGATGTTGAACAATCCGACTTGAATCTTGCCCGCTAAGTCAGGCAGCTCGTTGATGGCGAAAATCCCGCGATTCGCACGCGGAAGAAGGCCATAGTGAACTGTTAGATCGCTGCTGAGTTCGTGGCCCCCGCGAGCAGCTTTGATGGGATCAATGTCACCGATCAAATCCGCGATAGTGACATCAGGTGTAGCCAGCTTTTCCACGTATCGGTCATCCGGAGAGAGATATGCAATCGGCGTGCTGTCTCCCAGCTTCCCAATGAGGTCACGGCAACGGCGGCAAATCGGCGAATAAGGATTGTCATGGATCTCGCAGCCGGCAATGTAGGGCGTTTGGGGATCCAATAGCGAGGTTAGCGCACGAAGTATACGGCTCTTTGCTTGGCCGCGCAGTCCCAGCAAAATAAAATTGTGGCGCGAAAGTATTGCATTCACAATTTGCGGAACTACAGTATCGTCAAAGCCGACGATCCCAGGAAAAATGGGCTGGTTCTGCGGAAGTTTTGCGATCATATTTTCGCGCATTTCGTCTTTCACGCGGCGAGTGCGCGAATACTTCTCTGAAAATGGACTTTGGCGTAGCTCGCCAAGCGTCCGCGGAAAATCCATGATGAAAACCCCCGAATGCACGATCTAATCCGGATTATACGCCCGCCATTTCGCCCCTTCGCGTACATGCTCGCTCCTTTTTTGAGTCGTTGCATGCAGAATAATTAATTTGCTTTCCACCATTGCTTGACTTCGAGATCGCCGGAGATTAAAAGCACGACATGACTTCACAGCCAGCCAACCTAAAAGGGAAAGTTGTTGTGGTGACGGGCGCCTCAATGGGAATTGGTGAGGCGATTGCGAAGACGTTTGCCCAGCACAATGCCGCAGTTGTTCTGCTTTCAAGAGACGCGGCACGCGTTGAGGCGGCGCGTGATCGCATCGGTCACAGCGAACGCACTCTGTCCCTCGCCTGCGACGTTCGCCATCGTGAAGATATTGATCGCGCCATCGGACTGGTCATGCACCATTTTGGACGTATTGATGTCTGGGTTAACAACGCTGGTCACGGCATCCTCGATTCGATTTCCAGGGTTGACATGGCTGCGGCGCGAGAGACATTTGACACCAATCTGTTTGGCGCTCTGGCCGCGATGCAAGCCGTGTTGCCAGTGATGAAGCAACAAGCTACCGGAGCGATTATCAATATTTCCAGTGTTGCGGGACACATTCCTCTTCCCTTTCATGGTGTGTACAGTGCAACGAAGTTTGCCATGAATGCCATTGGATAGGCGGCGCGTGTTGAACTTCACAGTGCCGGCATTAACGTGCTAACAGTGTGTCCTGGTTACGTGCGTACTGATTTTGGAGCGAACGCAATCAAGGGAACGGAATCGAATCAGGTGCGCCCTGAGAGCGTGCGGGGGATTTCCGCTGCCAGGGTTGCGAAGGCTGTGTTGCGGGGATATTTGAAGCAAAAGCGGGAAGTCGTCGTACCCTGGACGATGCACATACCCGTAAAAATGTACCAGCTCTTCCCTGAAGTTGTTGACTGGTTCATGGTGAAGATGACACGCCGCGAGAAATAGATGTTTCGGTCCGCGTCAGCCCAGTTCCGCCAGCATGGCCTGCATTTCGGAAAGAGCATGAGAGTTTCCAGTGCGTGTCGCAGAAGCTATCCCATCTTCCAGCATCTTGCGGGATTCCTGAGTTCGATTGGCTTTCGCGAGAGTTTGCGCGGCCATAAAATACCCGGCGGTGTAATCAGGATGAGCTGTGAGAAGTTTTTGGAACTCCGTCAGCGCAGCCCCGACGTTTCCGGCGTTTGAAAATTCCAGTGCCAGACCGTAGCGGGCGAAGGCATCGCTGGGGTTTTGTTCGAGTATTCCGTTCAGCATTGCTATGCGGTCCATGAAGGATTGATAGTCGCGGCCTAAAATGAATGAAGAGTTCTGAGGAGAGATTACTATAAGCTCCAGAGCGACGGACTTTCTCGCACGGTACAATTGCAATAATTCTCAACGGGAGGCTTTTGTGGCGTGTCCTTATTTCATGCCGACTAACAAACTTGAGGGCGGCGGATTTCAGCATCCGTCGCGCTTGCCGCTGGGCGCCGGGTGGTACGGCCTCTGTTGCGCACAAGGCACCGAACAAATTTCCCCGAACGAGAATGAAGTTCGAGAATTCTGCAACATGGGATATGCGCTCAAGTGCTCTCGTCTGCCCAGCATGCGCGAATGGGATGCCGTACGATTTTCAGTAGTACGCGACTGGCGTTCGCATCTCTCGCTCCAGTATGTTTGCGAAATAAATCACATCCCTTCCGAACATGGAAAACTGGAATACGATGTGACCGAAGCTAAATGGACGGCTTCTCACAATAATGCCCGTGTGCAAAAAATGGCCGAGTGCTACGTGGAAGCTTATTTGCTTCGTCAGAGCCGGACTATCTGCCCCACCAATTCTTCGGACGGTGCAATCGCATGATGCCATCTGAAAAGGCCACGAATGGCAGGGCCACAACGCCGCGCCCGGTAAGAGACTCTCAGTCCGAGATGTCTGAGATCGTGTTGCCCAACGACGCCAATCCTTTAGGCGCACTGCTTGGCGGCCGACTCATGCACTGGATTGATCTGGCGGGGGCAATGGCAGCACATCGCCACTCACGTAATTACGTGGTAACGGCCGCGATTGATCATTTGGATTTCTGGGTGCCCGTCCACGTGGGAGATTTAGTAATTTTGAGATCTTCCGTCAATCGCGCGTTCCATACCTCGATGGAAGTCGGCGTTCAGGTAGTAGTGGAGAATTATTTGTCAGAGTCGTGCAAGCACGTGAGTTCGGCATACCTCACATTCGTGGCGGTGGATCGCGAAGGCAAGCACCTTCCCGTGCCTCCCGTCATTCCGGAAACGGAAGATCAGAAACGCCGCTACGAAGATGCAGGACGCCGTCGCGAAATTCGTCGCGCGGAGCTACAGCGGCGCCGCGCCAATAACGCGCAATCCATTTGAAGAGTCAGGCGATACCTAGTGTTGCCAGTGAAAGATCCACACCAGCAGCGCGATCGGAGCCACGACTGCGGCGGCGATGGCGATGACGATCAGTACAACCACCAGCCAGTCGCGTGCGGTGGGAGCGCGTGGAGCATGCCTCACGCGCATCAGAAGCTTATAGTTGCGGCGATTGCACTTCCAGGCGACGTGAAATAAATCTCCAACCACCGGCACCGCGCCCACCAGCATCTCCAGCAATACATTCAGGACCATCCTCGCGAGTGTGATGCCCGGAGCGCCTCGTTGCCAGGCCGCAAAGACAATGATGAAGGAAGCAATACCGGCAAACGCATCCCCGATTCCCGGAATCCAGCCCACGATTGCATCGAGACCAAATCGAATTCTGGTGCCGGGGATTCTGAACATGTCGTCCAGCACGCCCGCGATGTGATCGAGGCTTTCATCCGTAGCGGGATGCTTCGGCCCGGGAGTGTAGATTGCATCGGGGAGAGTTGGCATCTCGGCTTAGATGCTTATTCCTATGCCTGCAAAGAAGTCCGGGCAGTTCCGTTCAGCCGTCCCCTTCAATTTCGCCTGTATAATGGACACTCCGCATAAAAGATCAGGAAGGTCACTTTGAGCGCACATACTCCCCCTCGTCCCGGACAGCAGCCCCCAGCACCGCAGCCGTTGCCGGGAGTGGACACAATCATTGCAGTCGGCTCAGGAAAAGGCGGCGTCGGCAAGACCACGCTCGCCGTAAACCTTGCCATGTGCCTCGCGAAACTTGGACACAGAGTGGGGCTGTTGGACGCCGATGTTTATGGGCCGAACGTGCCTTTAATGCTGGGCACAAGTGCGCAACCGAAAGTCCAGGGAGACAATCGCATCGAACCGCTCGAGGTTCATGGGCTCAAGATGATTTCAGTAGGATTATTGAATCCAGGAGACAAACCGCTGATCTGGCGCGGGCCGATGTTGCACTCCATTATTAAGCAGTTTCTCGGGTCGGTAATCTGGGGGAATTTAGATTATCTAATCGTTGACCTGCCTCCAGGCACTGGCGACGTTGCGTTGTCGCTAATTCAAACTGTACCGCTAACCGGAGCGATAGTTGTTTCGACACCCTCGGATGTTTCCTTGCAGGATGCTCGCAAAGCCATCGAAATGTTCCGCCAGATGAAAGTGGATATCGTCGGCATGGTCGAGAATATGAGCTACTTCGTCTGTCCGCATTGCAGCCACGAGATTGATATTTTCTCCCGAGGCGGCGCGGAAAAGACTGCGGCGCAGTTTGGAGTCTCGTTTCTGGGGAATATTCAGCTCGATCCCGAGCTGCGCAAGTCAGGAGACAGCGGCAAACCGGCTGTTCTAGAAGGTGAAGCGTCTCCACACGCCAAGCCACTGTACGAATTTGCCCGCAGGGTCATTGCTCGCGTGCAGGAAATCAAGCAGAGCGAATCCGAAAGCGTCATTCAAGTGCAGTGATATCAACTACTTAGATCTGCGCACATTGTCGAAGGCCTGTTTTTCAACTAGGGTCATCGTCCTTGACATGCCTAGACTCCGTTCCTAGAATTGAGATGGGCGCGGACGCACATCCAAGCTAAGTTTCTAATTAAAAAGGTACTTACATCGTATAGAGCCTAACTTTAACTTTCTATCATCAAATTGACTTAGCCATTTAGATGAAAGACCCGGCCATTAATAATGGACATCTAAAAGGTATAAAGGACGCACAAGGAAGATATGATGGCTGGAGATCCGATCGGAAGTCGAGAACGCGAAATTCTGACCGCCATTGTGGAGACCTTTATCGCCACTGGTGAGCCGGTTGGTTCGCGTACGCTCGCCCGATTGAACCCCGAAGGTCTCAGTCCCGCAACGATCCGCAATGTGATGGCCGATCTTGTGGACGCCGGATTTCTTGAGCAGCCACATACCTCGGCCGGACGGATTCCCAGCTCGGATGCTTACCGCTATTACGTCGAGCAACTCACCGGCGAAACCAGGCTTTCTATTGAAGATGAAAACATCATCCACGATTCACTACATGGCATTTCTGATGTTCAGGAATTCATGGAGCGCACATCGCATGTCCTCTCGTTGATCTCCCGCAATGTCGGTGTAGCGGTGGCAATCACTGGCGCAAAAAACGCGCTGGAACATGTGTACTTCTCGCGTCTCGGGGATCAGAAAGTATTGGCGGTCGTTGTAACCAAGTCCGGAGTGGTTCGCGACAGAGTTTTACGTCTCGATATATCGCAGAACGATTTGGATGCCGCAGCAAACTTCATTAATCAGAACTTCCGCGGCTGGACCATGGAAGCGATGCGCGAAGAGCTGGCACGCCGCCTGGAACAGGAACGCAACGAGTATGACCGGTTGATGACTTCACTGGAACAGCTCTATCGCCAGGGCGCTTTGGCGAGTGACGATGGCACCCGCACATTATTTATTGAAGGCGCTGCCAATCTCGTGAGCGGAGAAAGGGATCGAGATCGATTGCAGGAGCTGCTTAAAACATTGGAAGAGAAACAAAAACTCGTCTCACTGCTGGGCGCCTACCTGGATGCAAAGCAGGAGGCAGTCCGCGTGGTCATTGGTTTGGACGAAGCACTTCCCTCCATGCGCAATCTGGTATTGATTGGGACCCCGGCGCGGGTCGGTGGCGAAGTTATGGGATCGCTGGCGGTGATTGGTCCAACGCGAATTGATTATCAGCACACTATGACTGCGGTTTCTTACATTGCGCGTTTGTTCGACAAGATTTTGAACGAGAGTGACTAATACATTTCTAAAACAAATTATTTATGACGAAGAAGAACGGAAAATCAGAAGTAGACGCCAGAGGGCTTGATCTGGAGCACGAATTGCCTGCCGGAGCCGAGTTCAGCGACGTCGCTGTCGGAACGGAAGAGA
>JBEEGK010000150.1:0-9835 GCA_041166845.1 Acidobacteriaceae bacterium | reverse complement strand
TTTTCCATTCCTCGTCGGTTTTAATAACTTTGTCCGCCATCTCGTTGCCTCGTAATCATTCAAAATTTAGTTAGCTTGTTATCTGATGCAATTCCTGCGAATTTGATACATTCCGTTCCCTATTGACTTCGCCTTTCATTCGCTTACAATGAGCGCCATGGCGATCACTAGAAGGCAGCGGCAAGTGTACGATTTCATATCGGACTTCGTCCAAAAACATTCTTACTCGCCTTCCTTCGAGGAAATCGGAGAGGGCATGGGACTGAGTTCCCTGGCGACAGTCCACAAGCACGTTTCCAATCTCGAGAAAAAAGGACTGCTCACCCGCGACTACAATCGCAGCCGTTCCATTGATCTGCTGCCTCCCAAGGGCCGTCTCAAGCAGGCGATGGCGGTGAATACCACGATGGTGCTGCCTCTGCTGGGAAGGATTGCAGCAGGACAACCGATCGAGGCGGTACAAAATCCAGAAACTATCTCACTCGCCGATTTCGTGCGATCGAAGGAAGTATTCGTGCTCGAAGTCCGCGGAGATTCCATGCAGGACGAGCACATCCTCAGCGGCGACTATGTCCTGGTCGAGCGCTCTAAGACTGCTCACAACGGGGACATCGTAGTCGCTTTAGTGGATACAACGGACGCGACCTTGAAACGCTTCTACCGCGAAGGGAATAACATCCGTCTGCAACCGTCGAACGCCACCATGAAACCGATCATCGTTCCTGCTGCTTCGGTGGAAATACAAGGAAGAGTGATTGGCGTCTTGCGGAAGTATTGAGCAAAGAAAAACGCCCGGAATTCCGGGCGTTTCGTCAGCCATCAGAGCCTCTTACCCCATGTGCTTATCAATGGCTTTTTGAATCGTCTCTTTGGGGACGTAGCCCACAATCTGTTCTTTCACTTCGCCACCCTTGAACACCAGTAGCGTCGGGATTCCGCGTACACCGTAGCGCATGGGAGTGGCGCTGTTGCGGTCCACGTCCATTTTGCCAATCTTCACTTTGCCCTGATAATGTGCCGCCAATTCCTCGACGATAGGCGCGATAGCGCGGCAAGGGCCACACCACGCCGCCCAGAAATCCAACAGGACCGGCGTTTCAGACTTCAAAACGTCCTGATCGAAATTCGCGTCGTTTACTTCCAAAATGCCGTTACCTGCCATGATTCCTCCCAGGAACTCTCGCTGCTTCTATTAATGTCGCGCGCTAAGCGCACAACCTAATATCGTAACACTTGTATTGGATGCAACAGACCGCGAGAAGTCGCAAGCGCGACGGACAAGCAAAAGGACATCGTATGCACTAAAAAGCGCTCTGAACGATTAAGTTCAGAGCGCCTCGGCAGCCCTCCCCCAGAACTGCCAAACCACAACTGGATAGTAGGCCGCACCCCACCTCCTGTAAATGTCACTTTGGTAATCGTGTTTTGAGGTGGTAATCAGAGGATGGGTACGCTGGGGAGGTCAGCTAGCTGCGTTCTGCTTAAGAATTACAGCCCCGACTTCATGGGTCAGATTTTCGAAGGATGGAAGCTGACAGCCGCCGCAACGAATCAATCCCGCTTCCACCTTTGGCCGGCGTCTTCGGTAGTCCAGACTTCATGGTCCGCCGTCGTCAACTTTCCGTGTTGAGGATCCACGAATTCGATGGCTGCCACATCACCATTGAGAGGCTCACCGTTGGTCACGGGCCTCATTGCGGACCAGTGCAGCCCTGCATCCGAAGAGTGGTGAAGAGCGCCCTTGGATCCGCCAACCCATACATCATTGCCGAGCGAGAAAATACACAGAAACGTCTCGCCGGGCGAGACAACGATCGTTTCCCAAGTGTCGGAAGCCTGCACGAACCGCTGCGGCGACCCGTTGTCACTCAATCTCCACTGCGGAGCCAGAGCGGCGGGCGCCGCAATCATTGACTGGTTTACAGCCTTGTTCATGGCACGCGTGTTCTGAGCCGTC
This sequence comes from Acidobacteriaceae bacterium, assembly GCA_041166845.1. Lineage (GTDB taxonomy): Bacteria > Acidobacteriota > Terriglobia > Terriglobales > Acidobacteriaceae > JALYIM01. Next base: position 7,878 of record JBEEGK010000150.1, on the reverse strand, counting down.
GGCTGAGCTGAGTTCCATGCGCCGGACGCCTTTGGCTTTGCCGTCTGCGCGTATTCGTCTTTTTCTAAAGTCTTTTTCTCGTCCGCCCGCTCCTCTGGTTGAGGTTTAAGAGGCGCAGGCGCCGCAATCGAATTGCGGCTATCGTCCAGTTTGGAAACTTTATCAACCTCTCGGCGCGGCGCTCTCGCGACGGTTTCCTTCTTTTGACCGACTACCGGCACATTCTCCGCGGAATTCTCAGTCGGCGGGAAATCTGCCCGCGATGCAGCAAGCCTGGAAGATTCGGAATCCGTGGTGGGCCCAGCCGGTGCTACCGCTTCAGGGCTTTGATGGCGGAGGCTCACTGCCGCTGCTACGATTACGACGCAAGCTGCGGCGGCTGCCCAACGCATGGTGCGCCAGCCCAGCCATCGGGAGCGTCCTTGAGAGACCCGGCTTTCCTGAAATTCGGGCTGCGCCAGAAACACGACCTCCCTACACTCGCCGCACCGCGACAGGTGTGCCAGCACGGTCCGTCTCTCAGTTTCCGGGAGAGCATGCTCAGCGAACGCATTCAGCAAGTTGGGCTCGGGATGGTCGCCGCCATCGAGGCTCCGCAAGCGTTCCTGCACGATTCTGGGTAAGTCGTTCATGACTTGGCGGAGTTTATGTCCGTTTCCTTCTCCTTTGAGAACGCTCCAGCCTTGGATTCTTGCGTCAGGCTTGCACGTATATTCAACTGAAGGTCACGGACGTCCACCTCAAGACTCTCTTCCGCCTGGCGACGGCTCATGCCCCGGGCGATCAGGGCGGCCAGTATCTGTTTTCTTAAGGACTTCGCCAGCTTGTCGAGTTTTCGGCTAATCGTAGATTCGTGAACCGAGAGCGTCTTCGCGATCTGGGCCAGAGTTCGTTGGTCGAGATAATAGGATGCCAGCACAAAGCGGTCGCCGGCAGGTAACGAGCCTAGTGCCTCATCAACAGCCGCTACCATTCGGGCGTCAGCGGTCTCCACAAGTTCAGCCTGCGGGGCAGCAAATTGAGTTCCTTCTTCTCTCTCTTCGTCCAGGCTAACTAACCGGCGCTGGCGACGATAGCGGTTGACGTACTCTTGCGCCATAACCGTCCGCAGCCAGCCTTCGAGCGATCCACGTCCGGTGTAGGAACTCAGCTTCGAAACTCGCTCTCCATCGCGCATCTTCGTTCCATAGAGATCGGTATAAAGAGAGTCTGCGAGTTCGCGCGCCGTAGCGCTTTCCTTCGCGATGAAGCCTGCAATGTCATAGAGCTTCTCGCGATAACGGCCCATGAAAACTTCCCAGGCATGGTCGTTGCCGGCCGCACAGCCGCGCGCCAGTGCGAGTTCCTCCAGGCGAAGGCTTTCATAGAAGGTTCGCGGATCCTGCTTGTTTTCGTGGAGGGACTTGCTGGCTATCTCGCGAAGAATCCTGGCAAAGCCTTCGATGGAAATTCCGAAGTCACCAGCTTTGCTCTTTTCCCAAATCTGGACTATTCCCGGCTCCAAAGCATACTGCTGCGTGCTTTCGGAATCAGTGTCTTTTCCCAGAACGGGACTACCTTGGCCGAAATAGGTCACTGTTGGAATGCTACCAACTATTTAGACGCAAAATCCGGGCAATTTGCAGTATTGGAGAACGCTGAATTGACTTCAACAACATGAGGCGCAAATGAGAACGACGCTGATGGTGGAGCTCAGATTTACCGGAACCCTTTGTCAGAACTCGCGTTATACCATCTCTGCCATGCGGCAGGGTCGTTCGGAAGAGCTTGCCCCGTGATATCTCGGAGCGCCTGAAAGGCCCAACCGTGGGTGGAAGCGTCCAAAGACGAATCTCCGGCATAAACAAGCAATCGTGGAACGATGGTTTGGCGCTGCAGCTTAGTTAACATGCCCGATTGCGCCAGGCTGCACGCGGCACGCTCGCGAACAATCGCCGATGGGTCATCGTGAAAGGCCTTCATCAAAGGATCAATCGAAGCATCGGTGCCAAGATACGACATGCCCTCGATTGCCCATTGGCGCAGCTCGGGGTCGTTATCTGCGAGCGCTTGCGTCAGCACTTGGCCAATCCGTTCGGCCTCCACGCCCCGATTGCCGAGCAAGCCCATCGTCCACAACGCCCATATCCGCTGCGATGTCGGACCTGTACTTGCCTGAAGAATTAACTGCTCCGCGCTTTCCGGAGTCTTTGCCAGTCCCATGGCCGCGAGATCAACTTCAATGCCTTCTGCGCGGACCTCAAAATCATCGGAGTTCAATGCGGCGGTGATCAGCGAATTGAGCTGCGGTGTAAGCGTGATATTTCCGCGCCATGTATCCACTCGAGCTGCGATTTCTTCTTTCGCGCCCTCTGAGTGGCTAACTGCGCGCTGCAGCATCGACTCTGCCTGGCTTTGCAGTGCCTGGTTTATCACTCTTGGCGATGTCTTGCGATTCGTGCGGATGGCGGAAGAGCGTGGCGCGTTCTGCGCGCGCTGAAAAAGAGATTGGACAATCTCCAGCAGGCCTCGTTGATGCAACATCAATTGCATTCCGATGAAAGCCCCTGCCGCCAGGGCGATCCATTTTCGGCTCCCGCCCTGGGGTGTAATCGGACGATTGGTGCGGAGGTCGGCATCCGGGCCGAGACTGCCATAGTCCGGCGTGGGTTTTAGACTGGGACCTTGTTCCGCAATGTCCATTTCGAAAGTCTAATCTCAGAGCAAAATAGGATAAAGTTACCTAGGTTCTGCCGCGCGCTGCGTATAGATGTTTAGATCACAGTAAGTACATGGGCAGGGTCCATTGCGGACAATGCGGGTAGTTTGCCGCTATCAATGCTAACCAGCTGAAGATGAAACGTTGGCGAGGAGAAGACACGATCGATGTCTAATAAAATTTCTAATGCAGTGTCCGCGATTCGGAAGTTCTGTTCAGCCATCTTGCTGCTTTGTCTGGTCCAGGCCTGCGTCGGCTATTCGGTGCTTACCCATGAAGAAGTAGTTGACCTATTGTGGAAAGACCAAATCCAGCCCTTGCTGATGAAGCGATATCCGGGGACGACCGAAGCGGATTTAAAGAAAGCCCACGCGTTTGCCTACGGCGGAAGTCTGCTCCAGGATATGGGCTACTATCCTTTTGGCAGTAAATACTTCAGCGACCTGGTCCACTATGTTCGCACGGGAGATTTTGTAGAGGCGCTGCTCGATCAATCGAACGACGTTAATGAATACGCGTTTGCGCTTGGGGCTTTGGCGCATTATGCCGCCGATGTTAACGGACACCCGGCCATCAACCAATCGGTGGCAATTCTTTTCCCCAAGCTGCGTGCCAAATTCGGCAACGAAGTGACTTATGCGGATGATCCGAAAGCCCACATCAGGACCGAATTCGGATTCGACATGGTGCAAGTGGCAAAGAACCGGTACACCTCAGACCGCTATCACGACTTTATCGGATTCGAAGTTTCCAAACCGGTAATGGAGCGGGCTTTCATGCAGACTTACGGTTTGAAGATGTCCGATGTCTCCGGGAGTGAAGACCTGGCCATTGGAAGCTTCCGCCGGGCGGTGAGCCGAGTTATTCCGGAAATGACTCGAGTCGCTCTGCTCTCGCGAAACAAAGCGATCATCAAAGACACCCCGAACATCAACGAGAAGAAATTTCTCTATCACCTTTCGCGCGCGGACTATCAGAAAGAATGGGGAAAGGGATATCGCAAGCCCGGATTCGGAACGCGGATCCTGGCATTCTTCTTGAAAATTGTCCCCAAGGTCGGTCCTTTCAAGGCAATCTCATTTCAAATTCCTACTACGCAGACCGAAGACATGTACATCAAGAGCATCAACAACACGCTGGATAATTACGCTGCGCTTTTGCGCGAGACCAAAAATGGAAAGCTTCAGTTACGAGACTTGGATTTCGATACCGCCCGCGAGACCAAGCCTGGGGAATACGCCTTAGCGGATGACGCTTACGCTCATCTGCTCGACGATCTCGATAAGCGCCATTTCAGCGAGATGACACCCGAGTTGCAACAAAATATCCTGGCGTTTTACGCGAATGTGAACGGCCCGGTGATTGCCAAGAAGGCCAAAAAGAAAGAGATAAAGAAGGCCCAGGCAGCGTGGGAGAAGACTTCCAAGGAAATCGCCGATCTGAAGGCGTGGCAACTTCCTATGACAACTCCCGATCAGAACAAGAATCCTGAGAAGAAAGACGAAAAGACTCCGGACAAAACTGACAACAAGAAAGACAAGGCGGAACTACTGTTGGAGCCGCAGGAAATGCCGAGCTTATGAGCTCTCACCCCACAGTTCCTACGCCCGCGGGTTCCGAAGATAAGTTCTATCATGCAAGGATCACGAAACGAGTAGACCTCGCGGATGATCTCTGGGTGATCCGCGTCGAACCGGGAGGTGATTTCACATTCGTTCCCGGGCAATATGCCACGCTGGGAGTGAACGGTCCTCTTAAACGGTCCGAGCGTGCATATTCGATCGTGTCTTCTCCTTATGAAAAAGAACTCGAATTCTTTTTCGAACTTGTTCCCGAAGGAGAGCTGACTCCGAAACTCTACAAGCTGCAAGTTGGCGACGAGTTGCTGATGCGCAAGATTCCCAAGGGTCGCTTCACACTGGAAAACAAAGGTGGACGCAACAAGCACTTGCTGGTTTCCACCGTGACGGGCGTCGCTCCTTACATCAGCTATATCCGCACTTTGTACAAAGATTGGAAAGAAGGGAAGTTCGCGGGAGAACAGCAGTTGTTCCTGTTGCACGGCGCGAGCCGCTCTTGGGAGCTTGGCTATCACGAAGAGTTGCAGAAGTTCTCGCAGGAGGTCCCATGGCTCACTTACGCGCCGACCGTCAGCCGGCCATGGGAGGTCAAAGATTGGTCGGGCGAAACCGGGCGTGTGGACGATGTGCTGCGTAAATACACCGATCTCTGGGGGCTTACAGGCGCGGATTCCGTCGGCTATTTATGCGGACATCCCACGATGATCGCAAACGGTAAGGGAATTCTGGCGCGCATCGGCTTCGGAAAAGATGGCCTGAAAGAAGAAATCTATTGGATTCCACCGAAAGAGACTGCCGCAGGCTGAGGCCGCAACATGAATCCGTTGCCCAGCGAGCAAGGCGCCAAAGAGTTCCTAATCTCTCGCATAGTTGAAGAGGCGCGATCCGAATGTATTCCGCTCTCGGAAGTTGAGCGGAAAATGCTTTATTTTTCGGAAACCGGATGGACCTTGCCCGACATAATGCAAGTCAATGAACAATTTGAGCTCAGTTATGACGTGGAAGAATACGAAAAGAAAATCGCAGATCTCGCCGGCAAGGCTGCACAGCGTGCTCGAAGACAAAGTCCGGATGAGTATCAGACTTGGCGGGACGCGATCCAACTTCTCGAAAGAGGCGATCACTACATCATTGCGCTGATTGGACGTTCTGAGGTTGGGCGTTCCCAGATTCGGCCAGCAGGAGATACTGCAAAGCTGTTGGGAACCGCGCTCTTGTTGGTAGGCTTGCTTATTGTTGCTGCCTTTGCTTCGTCGAAGTACGAGATTGATTTTTTGGAAATACTTTCCGTCCAGAGAAGCTTTTTGGTCCTCCTTTTTGGATCGTTGCGATCTCCGCTGCGATTTGCTATCTCCTTGTGCGGTGGATTCTAGGGACAGAAAAAGCAGATGGCCTCGAACGCAAGATCATAGGAAAGATATTTCAAAGCTCCCAGCGGGAAAAGGAATGACCTGCAGAGTAGCGCGACTACGTTAGCACTTCATCCTGCGTAGTAGCTCAGCCTGCTTTCAACCGTGATCTCTCCGCTGAGAAGAAAGATCTCCTCCGAACCGCCATGCCGGTGTGGGGGATAATGAACGCCGGGGTCCAATCGCACAAGCGACGTTACGCAATTTTGTTCGGGATCAGCGAACAGAAGCTTAGTCCATATGCCGGACGCTGCCAGCGGCTGCCACGGAATGGCTTCACTGCGAGATATGACCACACCTGCTTCGCAAAGCGAAGCACTTGGAGAGTGGAGGGACCTGCTTCCTTCGAATCCCATTTTCAATCAGCAGCAGGTCTCTCGACTGCGCAAAGCGAAACCGCTTTGCTCCGCTCGAGATGACAGTGTGGATGATGGGCATCCGTGTCCGCTGAATGAACACTCACAATTCATTCACTTGAACGCTCCGGCAAACAAAATCTCGGCGTACTGGGAAGCGAGCTCTTTTTCGTGCAATGTTCCCTCCGGCCGATACCATTGGTAAATCCAATTGATCATTCCCAATAACGCAAAGGCGGCGGCGCGCGCATTCACTGATCCTCTCGACTCACGTTTCCGCTGCACCTCTGCAATCAGCTTCTCCATGAAGTGGACGTAATCTTTTTTCCTGCTATTGATCCGTTTACGCAGGGATGGGGGAAGAGGATGGTTTTCGTGCAGCATCACGGTTATCTCACGGTCGCGCTCGCTCAACACCACTCCGATATGCAATTTGATCAGCACGCGCAGGCGCTCCTCGGGATCGGCAATTTTCAGAACGGGATTGATCACGCGCTCCTGAGTAATGTCCATGGCATGGTCCATGAGGTTGAAGAGGATCTCGTCTTTACTTTGGAAATGATGGTAAAGGCCGCCTTTACTTAGGTTTAGAGCGGCCGCAATATCGTTCATTGAGGTTCCGTCATAACCCTGTTGCTGGAAGAGGCGGGCAGCTATGCGCAGGATTTGCTGTCTGGGGTCGCTGGAGGAGTCGCGAGTCATCCGGCGGACAGCATATACAGGCTGAACCCGGAATGCCAATCAAACGTTAATTCCGTCTTGACAGACGGAATGCAGCCCGTTAGCATAAATGGCAGCCGACCGACCGGTCGGTTTGCATAGCATTCCCCCAAGTTCATAGGAGAAACCGTGGCCACAGTTTTCTATCAACATGACGCCAACCCTTCCGCCCTCAAGGGCAAGACCATCGCCATCTTCGGCTACGGCAGCCAGGGACATGCCCAAGCGCAGAACTTAAAGGATAGCGGACACAAAGTGATTGTTGGACTCGATCCAACTCGCAAGACAGCGCAAATCGCGAAGGCAGATGGAATGGAAGTCGTGCCTCCGGCCGAGGCCGCCAAGCGTGCGGATTGGATCCAGATTCTTACGCCGGATGAAACTCAAGGCGATTTCTACGAGTCTGCCATCAAGCCAGCGCTGCGTCCCGGCAAAATTCTTGGCGTGTCGCACGGATTCAGCATTCACTTCAAGACTATCGTCCCGCCCAAAGATGTTGACGTAGTCATGATCGCGCCCAAGAGCCCGGGACATCTGGTGCGCCGAATTTATACCGAAGGACGCGGCGTGCCTTCGCTGCTTGCGGTGCATCAGGATGCCAGCGGACGCGCACATGAATACGCGCTTGCCTATGCGGACGGCATCGGCTCAACCCGCGCCGGGGTTCTGCAAACTACTTTCAAGGAAGAAACCGAGAGCGATCTCTTCGGCGAGCAGGCTGTCCTTTGCGGAGGCCTGACGTCGCTGATTAAGAAAGGCTACGAAACTTTGGTCGAAGCGGGATACCAACCCGAAATCGCATATTTCGAATGCCTGCACGAAGTGAAACTGATCGTGGACTTGATTTACGAAGGCGGACTTGCACGCATGCGCGATTCGATCTCAAACACGGCAGAGTACGGAGATCTGACACGCGGCAATCGCGTGGTTGGAGATGATTCGCGGGCATCCATGAAAAAGATTCTGGCTGACATTCAGGATGGAACTTTCGCACGCGAGTGGATTGAAGAAAACAAAAAAGGCGGCAAGAATTTCGCCGCTTTGCGTGAAAGCGAGCGACGCCATTCGATCGAGGAAGTCGGCTCCAGGTTGCGGGGCATGATGTCGTGGCTGCA
>JBEEGK010000149.1:0-5563 GCA_041166845.1 Acidobacteriaceae bacterium | reverse complement strand
GGTTGGGGCGACTACGACGGCAATAGTTGGCCTGACCTTTACGTGGTGAACGATTTCGGAAAGAAGAATCTCTACCGTAACAATGGCGATGGAACGTTCACTGACATTGCCGCGCAGGCGCGAGTAGAAGATGTCGGCGCCGGGATGAGCGTATGTAGCTTCGATTACAACAATGACCGCGCCGAGGACGTCTATGTTGCGAACATGTGGACGGCCGCGGGCAATCGTGTTGCAACGCAAGAAATCTTTCAGCGAGACGCGCCGCAGAACGTGCGAACACTCTATCGCAAACATGCGATGGGAAATTCTCTCTTCCGCAATAATGGCAACGGCACGTTTGGCGATACGACCGCTAAATCTGAGGTGGGAATGGGCCGATGGTCATGGTCCAGCGACGCATGGGATTTTGATCACGATGGCTTCGCAGATATCTACGTAACCAACGGCATGATCTCCGGGCCATCGCGCTCGCGCCAAGACCTCAATAGTTTCTTTTGGAGGCAGGTTGTGGCTAATTCTCCGGTGGATGCCCGCCCATCTCAGGATTACGAACAGGGGTGGAATGCAATCAACGAACTGATTCGTTCTGACGGAACGTGGAGTGGATTCGAGCGCAACGTTTTCTACGCCAACAACCGCGATGGAACATTCTCAGACGTATCAGGGGCGATAGGCCTGGACTTCATTGAGGATGGCAGAGCATTTGCTCTCTCCGACTTCGATCATGACGGCCGATTGGAAGCCTTTGTAAAGAATAGAAATTCGCCGCAGCTTAGATTGGCGAAGAATGTGATGAAAGGATTGCCTCCTTCGATTGCGTTTCGGCTCAGCGGACGAGGCAAGAGTAATCGCGACGCCATAGGTGCGGCGGTGACCGTTCGGACGGAGGAGGGTCAACAGACACGTAGGCTGCAAGCTGGCTCCGGATTCCTCTCCCAACATAGCAAAGACGTGTTTTTTGGTCTCGGAGCTGTTAAAGCACCGGTGCATGCTTCGGTCCGATGGCCAAGCGGGGCGGTCCAAGAAATTCGTGATCTCCCGGTCAATTGCAGGGTGTGGGTCGTGGAAGGATCCGGAGAGATTCGAACAGAAGAATTTAGAGCGCAGAAATCGGACGGAAGCAACGTTCATGATCCTCAGGGGCAAAAGCCCTCTTCACCTGTGGCTTCTGGCGGCACGGCTAAAGCGGTGTCCTTCCCTAGAGCCGACAAAAAAATCATTAGTCTTCCGACCGAAGTTGAAACCTGGCTGATCGCACCCTTGCCAGCTCCCACCTTCGATTTGTCCGACCTGAGTGGACGCGCTCACACGATCTCAGGTTTGAAGGGAAGTCGAGCCCTCCTTCACTTCTGGACGGCCGAATCTAATAGCCATCAGAAAGATTTGAAAGCGCTACACGAACTATACAAAACTCAGGCCAGTGGAGGGCTGTACGTTCTCTCGCTGAATACGGATTCGCGTGAGGAAGTTCTTCGAGCCGTCGCACAAGACGCTAAAATCTCAATTCCGATTCTGCGCGCATCGGACGATGTAGCGGCAATTTATAACTTGGTCTTCCGGCAGCTATTTGATCGCCATCGCGATATGCCTCTGCCATGTTCGTTCCTGCTTAATGAAAAGGGCGAGATCGTAAAGGTTTATCAAGGTGTAATTAACCCTGAAAATATTCGCCGAGACGCGGCCCGGATTCCAGAGAATGCCGCCGAGCGATTAGCTAAGGCGTTACCTTTCCCCGGTGTTAGCGATGTCTCAGAGTATCGGCGAAACTATCTTTCCTTCGGCTCGGTGTTTTATCAGCGCGGATACTTCGAGCAGGCAGGGTCGTCGTTCGAACTGGCTCTGCATGACGACCCCTCCAGCGCCGAGGCCTTGTACGGAATGGGAAGCGTCTATCTGAAGCAGGGGAAGCAAGCTGAAGCCCGTGAAACGTTTACGCGCGCAACCAAGGCACACGCAAGCTATCCTGAAACGCTGCCGAATTCGTGGAACAACCTCGGACTACTCGCAACGCGCGACCAACACTTCGATGAAGCCATCCGATGCTTTCAGCAAGCGGTTCGGCTCAGCCCGGCGCACTTGATCGCACTTGATAATCTGGGGAACGCGTTCCGTCAAGAAAAGAAGTGGGACGAGGCCCGCGCGATTCTTGAACGGGCGATTGCGGTCAATCCCAAAGATCCTGAGGCGAACTACAGTCTTGGGATGGTTCTCGCGCAACTGAATAACACAGAAGAAGCCTTCAAATATCTGCAAAGGGCGTTACAGTTTCGGCCCGACTATCCTGAAGCGCTAAATAACCTCGGCGTGCTTTATCTTCGCACCGGCGTAAAAGAGAAGGCGATCGCGAGTTTTCAAGAATGCATCCGTGCGGCGCCTGCATTCGACCAGGCATATCTGAATCTTGCCAAGGTGTACGCGCTGGAAAGCGACCCGGATGAAGCGCGGGCTGTCCTGCAAGCATTACTGAAGCAGCATCCTGGGCACGCCGCCGCGAAGGCAATGCTTACGCAGCTCGAGAAGTAGCGGAAAAGTGCTTCTACCCAATCGACTAGTTCTTTTTCGGCGTCGGCGCTCTGAGTAGGTCCACAAACATTTTGTAAAACTTTTCGGTATCGAGATCAACCTGGATTTCTACCGGCTGCTCCCCGAGCTTCGGCTTATCGCGATCATTCCACGTCAGGATGTTTCCGTAGCCTGCCCCGCGGTCGAGATCAATATCCATGAAGCGAGTTTCCTTTTTTGTAATCACACTGGGATCAAGCCACGCCGCTGACGCCAATTCATCCCACAAGTAGTTGTATTGACCTTCGAGGTGAGTGTAGGTAGCGATATATTGTGCTGCCGGCGAATCACTGCCCTTGAGGCGATCAATTAGCTCCGTGGTCATCCTTGTCTTTACCGAAATATCCACCGTCGTGCAAACAATCTTTTTCCATGGAGCCCGCAGCACAATATGCGCCGCCTCCGGATCGAACCAGATGTTGAATTCGTGACGGGGAGCGTTGACGAACTCAGGGTTGTCCGTTTGCGGGCTGAGACTTGCACCCATGAACACCAACTCTTTCGCGAGGGACGCGAATTCAGGATCAATCGAAAGTGCCAGGGCTAGATTCGTCATCGGACCGCCGGCGTAAATCGTTATCTCGTGCGGGAATTTGTGGACCATGCGCACGAGGAAATGTGCTGCATCCTCGTCGGATGGCTTCGTTGTCGGCTTGCCTTCGGGAATATCTCCTAATTGATCGGGCGGATGATACAACTTCGGTGTCCAAGCGCCCAGCCACGCAACCGAACCGAACCGGTTCTCCCACATTTCCGTATGTTGCTTGCGGCGGATGAGAGGGTATTCGGCGCCGGCAACGACCGGGATGTCGGTGCGGCCAATGATTTCCAGCATGCGCAAGGTGTGCGCCACTTCGGCCTTGAGCCATTGGTCGCCTGTGACCACAGTGATTCCTAGAACGTCGGCCTGCGGAGATTGAATCAGAAGCAGCATGGATTGTTGGTCGGTGCCAGCGGGACCGGCGGCATCCTGATCAATGATGATCTTGCGTTTGCTCTGAGCGGCGCAAGTTAGGCTAGCGCTGAGTAATAGCGAGATGAAGACAAAACGGATCCGGGTAAAGTTCATATCTTCCTCAGGGGCTCAAGCCCCTATTCTAAGATTGCGGTTTCAGCCCGACTCAGGCCGGACCCTCCCCAAATATCATCCGCGAAGGTCGAAAGTCATCTTGCATCCACGACGCACCGGAAGCCGATGGTTCCTGCGCGGTCTCTGCCCGGCGACATCAACAGATATTTTTCGTGTTCGTCGAGGCGGTACGTTTGCGGAAAATACCAGATGGATCCTCTCGGCTGATACGCAGCGCCTCCCCGAACGATGGCAGCGCGGGTATGCGGATCGCGATACTCATCCGTCCATTGCGATATATTGCCCTCCATGTCGAGAACTCCGAGGGCACTTGCACTCTGCGGAAATGCGTCAACGTCAGCTAAAGGATGCAAGGTGCTGCCGCGATCAGAAGGTGGCAATACCTCGGGCTTCCATTCATTTCCCCACGGATACGGCCTTCCATCCGTAGATTGCGCGGCCAACTGCCACTCCCATTCGTGCGGCAGGCGCTTGTCCGCCCATGTGGCATAACCGCGAGCGTCCTCGATTGAAACCCACGTTACCGGTTTGTTATCCCAACCTGCTGGATAGCTGCCATTTTTCCAGTCACGCAGGAAGTTGTGATCGTCTTTGGGGTGGTAATTGGTGGCGCCCACGAATTTCTTGAACTCGGCATTGGTTACGGGCGTGCGATCAATGAAAAAGCTATTCACATTCATGCGATGACTATGCGAGCGTCGAGCAGTGTCTTCCCATGGATATTGGACGTCCACCCCCGGATCGTTACCGCCCTCAATTTCAATTCCATGCACGTCAAAATCAAAGTCCGCCGCCGGAATTCGGATCATGCCCTGCGGAGTTTCGCTGGCGACTTTGGTTGGTGCGATAGGAACCATGGTCTGCGGCACCGCCTTCCACTCGCGGGAATACGCGGACAGCGGACGACTCGATCGTTCTGCCATGTAAGACAAAAGCTCGCGAAGCTGACCAGCGGAAGGATTTTCTTCGGTGGCGAGGACCGCGCCAAAGCCGCGCCCGTCAATCTCGAAATCAAGCGCCGCTTTGCCGTCACGAAGTTTTGGCTGCAATTCTTTGCCGTGCCACAGGTCGTAATAACGGACGCCGCTACGATATGGGACCAAAAGTTGTTCACCGCGGGACGCATATTCGTTGCGATTGATGATCGTCCAGAGAGTTCGGGTCTGTGTAGGAAACTTGCTGGCAAACACTCCGGCCTGGATAATCGGGGTATGCGGCTCCCATTCAGGGCTGCGAAGCTGGTTGGCCATCGCCCGTTCGATGCGGGTGAAACGCAGGAGCGCTTCCGCATCGTTGGCATTCATCTGATACCAGAATCCCCAGAGATTTTCGAGGACCGCATAACCTTCTCCATTGAAGAAAGCATGTTGCAGACTGTCGGTTTTATCGCGCGTGAAACGATCCGTGACGGCCACGGTATGTCGTGGCTCCAGCCATCGTGTCTTGTCCACCATGGGGACGAAGGGATATTGCTTGCCTTCCCACGTAACCCAGTCGTTCCAGCCAATGTTGGTCCATGCGAGCGATTCATCGCGCGGTTCGAATTGGGGCTCGAGCGCGAGCGGGTGTCCCATTGCATCTGAGGCAAGACGAAATTCTGCTGGGACGCTTTCGAGTGTATCGAAATTAATTCCGTCTGCGCCGATTTCGCCCAGTAATTTTGTAATCGCCGCCGACGGGGGTGCGCCTTCATCGCGAGTGCCGGTGTCCCATGCCAAATACGGAAAAAAAACTCGAACATTGTGGCTGTGAAATTGTTGCACCATCGCACGCAAGCCAGGAATTCCGCCAGGCAAGTCGCGAAATAGATCCAATTGATTGCGATCGTCGGCACCAAGATTCGGATAGACATGCCAGATCAGCACAGCGTCTATCGGACCGATGCGGGCTTCGGTCTCCGACAAAAACTTG
>JBEEGK010000148.1:0-10951 GCA_041166845.1 Acidobacteriaceae bacterium | reverse complement strand
GAGGAAAAAAGTGCGGCCACTCCTAACAAAAGAAGATGACATTTCAAATTCATGTCCCGGCCTCTCATCAATCGGGGCCAACTAGTCCGAATAACTCAATCTAATCCCCTTACATCTCCGGAAAGTTCCAAACCTTCGCGTCATACTCATCGAAAAATTGCAGTCTGTCCTGCTGGTATACGGCGTCGGTTTTACAAAAGTCACACCGTATCTCGCCGTCCGGCAGCGTTGGCTGCACAGGCTCCATAACCCTATTGACCGCCAACCTCTTTTTACAGGGATCCCCGTGAACGTCCAAGCCCACACATACAACGCCGTAGTATTTCTCCTCTGTCATTTTCTACCAGCTCTAATCTCGGCCCATCGAGCCTTCTGCGCCAGCGAAATCTTCTTACGGGCCGCAGCGCTGAGGCGAACACCTTTTAATGAGGAGTGGTGTACCTTCGCCCAGCGGGCCTTTTGCGCAATCGAGATTTTCCTTCGAGCAGCGGCGCTTAGGTGTCCGCCTTTTCTCGGCCAACCGTTAACGCTGGAAACTTCTAGTTTACCGTGTAACTTTCCGAGAACACTCAGAGCTGCATCCACATGTCGTAATTGGTTGATTAAATTATCACGCTCCGCACGAAGTTCCGTCACAATGTTGTCTAATCCAGTTAAGTTTGGCATGGAAGGGATTGTACCGGAAAGCGGAAGCACCCGGAATCCGATGATGGTCCATCAAGTTGTCGGCATCAAGTTGTCAGGTAGATTACAAGTCGAAGTGGGTCTGGCCGCTCACGCCAGAATCCGACAAAATCGGATCCTGTCAGCGTGACTAAGCTGCAGATCGCAAAAGCCAACCGAACGCGTTGCACATTGTTAGTCAGTGGCTATTCTGATGTGCAAAGTGCAATGGCTGCATACTTCTAGAAGCAGACCAAATCGTCGTCAAGCCGTTCGATATTAAACAGCTAGCCGAACTTGTCAACCAGCGAATGAGCAATCGGAAAGCTACACTGCCGACGGGCAAGGAAAGAGTGGGGGCTATACTCCAACGGTGCAGCACTCTCATCATCGAAGATTGGCTAAGGCGGGCTAAACAGAGCAGTGAACTGAATCATCTTAGGCTTAGCGACGATCAGCGTACGGGCCATCTTGGTAAGCTGGTTGACGATCTCGCCGGTCGCTTGAGTTTGCAGCCTGACGTGATTAAAGACAGTGATGCCGAATACTCGCCCGCAGCCTCTAACCACGGCAAACTGCGGTTTTCGCAGGGATACACGCCGACCATGCTGATTCACGAATCCCGAATACTGCAAGTGACTATATTCGGTATGTTGCAAAAGAATCTGGGCTCTATTGATTTCAGCTTGCTGTTGCCCGACGTGATGACGATCGCGGACGAGGTCGATGCACAGTTGACGCAAACGATGGAGAGTTACATGAAACTGACGCAAAGCCCATTAGCGGTCGCCTAGTGTCGGAATCCACTCTTCATAAGCGCCGGAAAAACATAAGCCGCGAATGGCTTCAGCGGATGTCCCACTCGCAGACCATAAAGCAATCCAGCGCAATCCCGGCTGCTAAAGATGCTTCCAGCCACCCGGTTTGGGTAATGCGAATGCGATCTTCGTTCTTCCTTTTGCACTCGACAAAGACGATCTTGTCACCCTTCCATGCGAGTATGTCCCAGCAGCCCTGTCGGCCTTTATTCAGGTCAACAATTCGGCGGTAGACTTCGCGTATGTCAGCTGGCAAGTCGCGAGTGAGGGGTGCAATTGACTGGCGCAATCTGCCTAAAAATGTGTCCACCCATACTCCATCAAACCCTTTCCTTTGAAGCAGCCGCAGTATGCCTATTTCGGCGAAAACAGCCTCCCCGTCAGACTCCATAACGGCCTTTCCGCCATAGGTATCGGAAATGGGCAATCCATTCCAGCGCGGGAATTCGAGGTAGCACTTGGCAACTTCAACGCTTTTTCCAGAGCTCAGTGTGAACAATTGCGGCGGAACAGCGTAATCAGAAAAAAGATGATTGCTTTCTTCTACGGTTTTCATACCGAGCCTCGGGCGTCGTGGCTTCTCCCTACCACGCTGAACTTCCATACGCTCACCAGAGCGTCACCACTGGAAGGTGTTTCCCACACTCTAAACAGAATGCTTTTGATCGTGACGTTATTGCCCTGCAAGACGGGCACATTCTTTGCGAACCAAATCCCGCGATCTCTGGCTTCAGAACGACAGAG
This sequence comes from Acidobacteriaceae bacterium, assembly GCA_041166845.1. Classification (GTDB taxonomy): domain Bacteria; phylum Acidobacteriota; class Terriglobia; order Terriglobales; family Acidobacteriaceae; genus JALYIM01. The sequence goes on along the minus strand of JBEEGK010000148.1, from coordinate 8,726 downwards.
CGACCTGATAGGTGAATTTTTTTGACAGATCGCCCGATCAATCTCGAAAGTGCTTGAAAAATGGAATAGAAGACTCGAATGATCGATTCCATACTAAATCTTCGATTTCTTTGTGAGGCGGAGTTGAGGCGTCTGATGAAGCAAAGCGGCGGTGTACGGGTATGAAGGGACGTTCGTGTCTTGAGATAGGGCATCTTGCTCGGCCTGTAGCCACTGCTGTTCTTCTTGCTCAGCTCGGAGCCAGTCTTGCTCGGCCTGCGGTTTACCAAACATACCGTCGTTCAACTCGGGATCGGCCAACAATTCAGTCGAGTTCATAGCGACTCACTTCCCGGCACGCGGCCCGTAATTGACGCAATCGATAACCTCGGATTCGGCGGCAATGAGTTCAAGGAAAAGAAGAAGAGCAGCGCGGACAGGGTGGTCACGACAAATGAGATGTAATTGGAAAATGGTATGGGGAAGATAGGGTTCAGCAAACAGGCAGCTACCCCAAACAGAGTCATCCAGACGTATCGACCCATGATTGCGGCCTGCGTCAGTACGACTACAGCGGCCGCAACCGCAACGACTTGAAGCAGTGATCCGTAATACCACTGCGAGTGCAACAATGTCACTGCAGTCAAAGCTGCGATTGCAATCCACTTAATAGATCTTGTAAACATTGGGTTCATCCCCGTTTTTTTAGCATTCATCCGTTGACAGGAAGTTGAACTGGGGCGACCCCCAAGCCGCCCACAGAACAATTGCTACAATCAGGCATGCGCCGCTTGACGAAGTGTGGAACTGAGAACGTCGGAGCTACGCAACTTTGGAATTCCATCCAGAACTGAATTCAGGCTTTTGAGTACTTCTAAATACCCAGTCGAGTTATAGGCCTCCGCGTGAGCTTTGGTGTCCCACAGACTGATTGCCGTGACTTCTGTCCCGCCTAAATCGCTGGCGAAGATGATCTCGTCTTGAAAGCCAGCCTGCTTTCGTAATATGGGAAGCACTGAGTTGTCGAATGTGCGTTGGAAGATGGTCATGGTGTTCGGTTTCAGGTGCATAGCAACATTGCGTGCATACATAGTAACCTCCAATAAGTTGACTAGTTAATCTAAGGGGAAGAACTCCAGATGGGCTAACTTAGTTTAGGAGACCTGAAAGAGTAAGAAGAGTTAGCTTGCTCACCCCGACGCTAGGCTCATGGGCAACCGATGTCAAGGTGTCCTTAAGACGTTAGTAGCACGACATTCGCCGTACGGTGGCAACAATAGGGTTACGGAGTTCGAATATCGTGAAAATAGATTACGGCGACGGCTACGAGCAACTCCCATTCTCGCCTTTTCCTCGAACACCTTGGTGCACATCCTGGATGAACCCGTAGGTAGCTTTTTATAGCTAAGTAAAAAGGAAACTTTTTTTGCGGCAGAACTACACTGACTCAGCAAACTCAGGTGTTGTGAAAAGGGTGCTTAGGACCTCTCAGTGCATCCGAGCGTTAACTATCTGTAGTCCCCAGCGTGTGCGAAGGGCTCGTTGTCTACCGAATCTCGCGGACAACAGGCAGTCTTAGTCTGATAAAGGGGTCGCCTTTTCCAGTGTCTTTTCCGCCAAATACGGAGGTGGAGTCCTCTGCAATGGACCAGCTTGGCCAGTACCTCTGGACTTCTAGCCTTAGCTGCTCCAGCGGACGGGATCCCCAAATTAGCACTTGGAAATTCAATACCGCTACCGGAGTGCCGACTTATAATTTGACGCCATCGCGGCGTCGCGCTCCCTGAGGCCGCCCGCACAGCGGCAACTTCACGAGCGACGAATACCGCGGGAGGCCTTCGCATGTCATTCACGCGCCTCGGCTTTGGCGGGTAAAGTGAGGTGAAAGCTTGCGCCGCGCGGAGAGTTGTCGGCAGCCCACAAGCGGCCACCATGCGATTCAACGATCGAGCGGCTGATCCGTAGCCCCATGCCCGTTCCATGAGGCTTCGTTGTAAAGAACGCATTAAAAATCTGATCTGCGTGCTGCGGCGGTAGCCCGATGCCGGTATCGCTGACGGACACCAGAAGGTGGTCGTTTTCCTCTCGTTCCGATTTAATGGCGAGCTCACGTGTCCCATCCACATCCTTCACCGCATCGATGGCATTGAGGATGAGGTTCATGAAAACCTGCTGCAATTGCACACGGTCTCCCATGACCAGCGGAAAATCTGTTTCCAACTCCGTGCGGACCGATATGGAGTATCGCGATGCCTCGTTGCGCAGAAGGATGGTCATCTCTCGAATGACTTCATTTATGTCAACCAACTCCCGTTGCGGACTAACCTTCTCGAAAAGCAGGCGGATCCGGCTGATGATGTCCGTGGCACGCGTTGCGTCTCTAACGATTCTCGACGCAGCCTCACGCGCCTCTTCGAGATCGGGTTGATCGCGCGTAAGCCAGCGCAAACAGGTATTGGCGTCGGTGACAGCGGCGGCAATCGGCTGATTCACTTCGTGCGCCAGGGAGGCAGTCAGCTCTCCCATAGTGGTCACCCGGCTGGCGTGTGCGAGGTCCGTCTGCGCCTGTCGCAGCGCTTCTTCGGCATGCTTGCGCTCGCTGATGTCCGTCGAGCTACCCACGAATTGCACCAAATCTCCCGATGCGTTCAAAACAGGATGGCCGACTGTGTGGATGTGTTTGACCGTGCCGCATGGAAGTAGGATTCGGAATTCCACTTCGTAACCCGAGTTCTCAGCGATCGCTCGATCGATTGCCCCTTGCCACTTGGCTCGATCCTCCGGATGAGTGCGCTGCCGACGTTCTTCAAAAGCCGGCGGGCCATTTTCTGGATCGAAGCCATAAATGCGGTACCATTCCTCGGACAGATGCAAGGCGGCTCCTCCCGCTACCCGCCAAGCCCAACTCCCTGTGTGCGTGAGCCTCTGCGCCTCCGCCAAGTATGCCTCGCTTCGCTGCAGCTTCTGTTCCTGCAGTTCCAAGGTCTGGGCAGCGAATCGCCTATCTACCCACGATGTCAGCAAAGCCAGCCCGAGGACGACAAAGGTGACGGCGGCAATTCCGGCCGTGCCAAGTGTGGACATGCTTACGGCGTGAGACAAGTCCGCCGGGATGCCCGAGGACGTGAAACTGGCGGCGGCCATGCCGGTGTAATGCATGACGGGGATCGCAGCACCCATGACGACGGCTCCGGCTAACTTTTCCCGGCCGATCCCCATTTTCTGATCTCGGAAGTGAAAGGCAATCCATAGCGCTGCGAGAGAAATCAGAATCGCGAACACGACGGACAGGAGGACGAGAAAGGAATTAAACTGGCATGTAGCAGGTTAACGCATGGCGGCCATGCCGATGTAATGCATACTCGCAATACCCGCACCCATGAGAGAACTTCCGGCGACCGCTCGGGACGCACCCATTTTCTTGCGGCTCACCACGTAAAGCGCAATGACCGAAGCCAGAATGGCCGCAAGCAACGACAGCAGAACGGTCGGCCAATGGTAGGCCACGGGAATCGGTAGGATGAACGCCAGCATCCCAATGTAGTGCATGGACCAAATGCCAGTCCCCATCGCCCCGGCCCCGCACAGCAGCCAAACCGTACGAGTCCAGCCGTCCGCGGCCGTTACGCGACCCGCGAGATCCAGTGCAGCGTACGACGCAAACATGGCGATCAACATCGAAAGCGCCACGAGCGCGTAGTTGTACGAGCCAATCAAGTTCACGACAGCCATTTGAATCCATCCGGTTTCCAGGCGGAAAAGACGCGCCCGTGCTTCAATTAAGAATTAACCGTTTCCCTAGCCAGCGCCAATTCGTGCCGGGCTGCAACGAACACAGTCGGGGTCTCAGTATGGGATCGACTGAAGCACTGACTCCCAGGATCCTCACCGTCGCTTTGGCGACTCTCTCGATAAGATCAGCGGGGTCTTTGGGATACTCCCAATTGCCTGGTGAGTATAGTGATCGGCGCAAGCTTGACCATTAACACCTCACGACAGGAAATTTAGCTCACTGCCGTGAAGATTAACAAGCTCTAGTTCGACGTTAATCGCTGGATGGTTTGATACTTCTTTGGTAGCTCCCGTATTATCGGCAACGCTTCCCGTACCGGATTATGGAAGGGTTGTCCGTGAAACAATCAGCATCATGGAAACTGCGCGATACGGTGACTAACAACCCGGGGTCAGCTGCGGCACGAAGTACCGTCAGTTGCGTGCTGTAGTTGGCCGGGCGCCAGCTAGTAAACGATCAATTTGCCTTACCTCTCTTGCTAACGGATCCCAAAGCTTTATCGAAGTGTCAATGTCTGTGTGCTTCATCTAGCAGCCATCACCTCGCCAATCCATGGGAAGCGTAGAACTAGTGCTGCCCTCGTTACCGCATGGTTAGCTACTGCGTCCGGCGCGACCGGCGCGAGTCTCTCCCTAATATGAAAAACCCTAGTGGAGAGGAAGAGCGCGACTTCATCGGTGGCGAAATGCCTTTTCGATTGTGTTGTACCGCACGGCTGAAATCGTGCCTTAGCTTTGGCCTGCGATCTCTCCGAAGTGCGTCCTAGTGGTTTCCAATTATTGATAGATCGTTTCGTCACGGCTACATTGGCCACCACGTCATACGAACAACCAGCCGAATGCCACCGCAACCGATCCTGTCGAACCTCGTGGTGTTTCGAAGATGTAATCCCAGTACGTACATTTCTGGAGAGCCAAGTCCATGCAAAAATATTTTCTGCTGCTAGTTTTGGGGCTCGCACTGCCCGCCTTCTGCCAAAGCAACTATGCGGCGGTTACGGGCTCGGTCACGGATCCGCAGCATTTGCCGGTTGTAGGAGCCGCCCTCCAGTTGACGGCCACGAGCACCGGCGCAACCCGCCGTGTGGTGACGAACCAACAAGGCCTGTTCGAAGCGTCGGCGCTTCTGCCAGATGATTATGAGCTGACCACAGACGCGCCCGGGTTCGCCACTGCCCAGCAATCGGTACGGCTTGAGGTCGGGGAGAAATTGGCGATTGCAATCAGCCTGACTGTGGGTTCTATCAAGCAGGGAGTCAGCGTTACGGCCGCGAGTGAGGTGTTGCATACCACCGATGCCAGCGTTGGGGAAGTGATTGAGCCTCAGTCCATTCGCGAGCTGCCGCTCAACGGACGAATGCTGATTGATCTGGTGCTTACCGTACCAGGTGCCCACATAGGTTTTGGCGCACAAACTGGATCGACGAATCCCCTTTACTGGCGCCCGGGCCAACGCTCCGCTGTTGTGATTGGCGGGAGCCGCCCGAATGCGAACTTTTTCCTGCTCGACGGAGCGACTAACACCGATCCGACTTTCAACACGCAAAACCTCAGCCCTGCGCCAGATGCGGTGAGAGAATTCCAGGTGGAAACCAGCAGTTACACGGCGGACATGGGGGGAGCGGGTGGCGGCCAGATCAACATTGTTACGCCCTCGGGTTCGAATCAATATCATGGGACGATGTACGAGTTTCTTCGCAACGGAGTTATGGATGCAAGCACCTTTAACTCCATGGGAAACAATCATCTTGTGCAGAATAACTTTGGAGCGTCATTCGGCGGGCCCCTCCCTGGCGTGAAAAAGACTTTCTTTTTTCTGAACTTCGAAGGACTCCGTCTATCGCAGGCGGATGCGCAGATTCTGACTGTGCCTACGCAAGCTGAAATCCAGGGTGATTTCAGTATGAGTCCAAACAAAATCTACGACCCAACAACAGCAGTCGCCAATCCAAACTATGACCCGGCCAAGCCAACCGGACCAGCGAATTTTCCCTACACCCGTTCTCAATTTCCCAACAATCAAATACCGTCGGGCAGAATGAACCCTCTTCTGGCCGAATTTTTCATGAAATACGTGCCGATGCCGAACATGGGAATGACGCCAGGAACGGCCGATTCCAACAATTATCTTGATGTGCGCAACGAATCGCATATGCAAGACCAAGGCACGCTTCGCGTGGATCACAACTTCTCGAACGGCGACACTCTTTTCGGAAGATACAGTATCGGGTCTGAGAATGGATTTTCACCAAGCAGCGGCGTCACTGCCACGACGGAAGACCTTCCCGGGTTCGGAGCAAACTTCGACAATCGTTCGCAACAGGCGGTGATCTCCTGGAACCGCATCTTCGCCACCAATAAGGTGAATACCGCGTCGTTTGCGGTTTCGCGTTTGTCAATGGATCGTACTTCGCAAAATGATGGAGTCAATGACATTGTGGGCGCGCTCGGTATCCATGGAGTGGGATTCGGCGGACCGGGCGCGTGGGGCGCTCCCTGGTTTGCCGCTCAGGGTTACACAGGAATCGGAGATACTTTTGCCGCTACCCCGATGCACGCTTGGGACACGATGTATGAATTCCGGGATACTTACGCATGGCAGAGGGGACGCCACGGAATCAAATTCGGCGGCGATTTTCACTGGTATACGTGGCCCATGTGGGGTTTCTTCCAGAACCGCGGCTACTATCAATACACCACCGGGTATACAACCGAATTCGGATTCAACGACGGGAGTGGTAACGGGTTTGCAAGCCTGCTGCTTAATTTGCCTGCGGTGAAACAGCGCCAGGCAGGTATTCCCCAAATGAATTTACGCAATTGGGGAAGCGATGCGTTTGTCGAAGACAGCTGGCAGGTAGCCCCGACGATGACCTTAAACCTGGGCGTGCGCTACGAATACTCTAACCCCCTTTACGACAAGGACAACACCAACACCAACCTTATTTTCCACGGTGGAGTTCCGTCGGTTTTTGTCGGCGGCCGCCAAGGGTACCCGCAAGGACTGATGTATGCGAACCGGCATAACTTTGCGCCCCGTGTCGGAATCGCCAAGAGCATTCCCAGCCGGGGCTTTGTATTACATGCGTCCTACGGCATCTTCTTCACTCCGGTGGACCAGAATACTTGGTGCAATCAGCGCCATAATGTCCCGTATGTTTTTCCAGAAACGCAGCAAGCGGACAACTTTACGCCTCCGGCAGCGCTCTTCGCGAATGGGCTGAATTTTGGTACGCCAGTTTTGGGTACGGGTACAATTCCGGCGACCACGGTGAGCTTCACGGCATTCGATCCGCATGCACCCGCGCAGTACGTCCAGCAATGGAATGGTTCGGTGCAAAAGAGCTTGGGGAAAGATACTTCACTTGAACTGGGTTATCTTGGCTCGCGCGGCTTTCACCTGCAAAGATCGCACTTGATCAATAACGCGCCGCCCGCCCCCGGACCGATTGGACCACGGCGTCCGTTCAAGACGCTAAGCTTCGTTCCTAATACAGTCCTGCCGCCAAGCAGTGCGGTAAATGCAGTCGTCCAGAGTGCAACTTTCCCTGTCAGCACTATCAATCTGCTGGAAAATACAGCGCAGAGCTGGTACGACGCAGGTTATGTGAATGTTCGCCGCCGGTATTCGTACGGGTTGAGTTTTTTGGCGAACTATACGTATGCCAAGAACTTAAGCAACGCACCGGACTTTCGCTCGCCGATGGACGAAGCGGCGATCCCGCAAAACAACAGCAACCTCAATGCAGAAAAGGGACCTGGGTGTGACGTGCGCCATCGCTTTGCGCTGAGCAGCGTGTTCGACATTCCTGCGTTTCGTCGAACACAGTGGGTGGGGCTGGTCACGCAAAACTGGCATTTATCAACCATTTATCAGGTCCAATCGGGAATGCCATTTACCATCTCGGTCTTCGGCGACACAGCGAATTCCGGAACTGTTCTGGGGGAAAATCCCATCCGGGCTAACGTCACCGGCAAACCCATATTTGGCGCCGGCACGCACTCCGCAGCGCAGTGGTTCTCTCCCGCTGCTTTTATCGCGCCATCTGCCTTCACGTTCGGCAACGCAGGCCGGAATTCCGTATACGGTCCGCCGATGCAATCCCTGGACTTGGCTTTAGCGCGTTCTTTCAACCTCACGGAAAGGGCTACCGTACAATTCCGCGCCGAAGCTTTTAATGCACTGAATAAGACCAACTTGGGTACACCGAACCGTTTTGTGAACACACCGCAGTTCGGAACGATTACGATGGCCATGACGCCGGGCCGCGAACTTCAAGTTAGCGCAAGGTTATCTTTTTAAAGACCCAATCGTGTTAATTCTCCTCCTTCTGTGCGGCTCAATCATCCGTTCAATGAGCGTGCAGATCACTTCCGCTGACAGCTTTACCTGCCTTTCAGAAACAGATCTAATTACGCTATGCGCCAACAGTCACGAACGATTGCACACTCCACCGAATCCATAAATGCTGTTGGTTCCTGAAAAACTAGCCCTAAAATCGCTCTACTCATATCTTCACTCGAAAGCTTTTATCTCACTCAAACCGCTTTTTATTTGTCAAAGAGTACTTAGAGGGCTAAAAAAGAAGAGAAGGTTCAGGTCAAAGACAATTATGGACAGTCTTCCGCGCCTTCCTAGTTTACGTTTGGCACAGAAGTTAGGTTAATAGAATGCGTGACTATTCGGAAGCAGTCGAGAAAGCCACGATAAAGATGCGGCCAAGAGCGTGCACATTTCTAGGGTGGTTCCGAGAGTAGCTATTTGTAACTCTCAGGGCATGGAAGCATTTGGGTCGCGATGCCTTTCTGTGTGTCATTCATCAATGCTGTTTTCTTCAGCTTTCCTTTCTTGTAGTGCTTCCACTGCCACAGCCCATAGCCGTTCCCCAGGAAGAATTGCTCTTCATCCTTGCATTTTCCGAAATTCTGGTCGCAGTCGTATTGATAGTGAAGCA